>CALIUX010000018.1 GCA_938048505.1 uncultured Pseudomonadales bacterium | reverse complement strand
CGATGCCTTAACCAAGTTAACCCGCGCGCCTGCTTTTTTAATCGCTACGCGATAACGGTTAGCCGCTGTCAGATCCAGCCCTTTTTTCAAAACAATAGACTGACCTGAAAATAGCTTATCTACTGTTGCCATCGGCAACTTAAACAGGCTAGCAATATTCTGTTTGACCTCTTGCACATCCTGTTTTGGTAATACTTCACCCTTAAAAACAAGATTAAACTTCTCAGACTCCATTACACCACCTATTCGCTGCCAATCTATCGCTATGCATTAAGCACTATTTATTTAACATTATGTACTTAAGAATATGCATCTAACAATACGCACCTAACAATATGTACTTAGCGCTACGAGCTATCAATCACTTAATGATTTTAGATTATTACTTAAGCCATTTAACCCAGCTCAAGCAATTTAATTTGATCTTACCCTATTGCGCCATGCAACGTTAGCCATTGTTCAACATCACGCATTGTTAACGCAATAGCGACTGATGGATCATTAATACTATTGCTAAAAGACGCATTTCCAATATCAAATTCACCATGGGTTAAAAAACAGACTTTCATTCCTGCTGCGCGAGCGGCTTGAACACCCAAAGGAGAATCTTCTACTACACAACAAAGAGACGCCTTAACACCCAGCTTTTGCGCAGCAAGCTTATATAAATCGGGAGCAGGTTTTGGGCTTAAAACCTTGTCAGCAGTATAAATATGTTCACCAAAAGCGTCGCCAAAGCCGCACCGTTTTATATTTTCACAAACTGTTGCGTTTAACCCATTTGACGCTACCGCTTTCGGTAACGAGACGGCCTTTACGACTTCCTTTGCACCCTCAACGGGCTGCAAGTGAGTAGTAAGCAGTTTTTGAGTTGCCAATAGCAGCGCTTCAGCAAAGGCATCTGTGACGTTGAATTCATAGTTCGCCTTCAGCCATTCATAGCAATCTGACATGCTCTTTCCTCGTAAAGATACACGTAATACTTCTGCATCTATGAGGCAATTATATTCACGCAATGTATTGGAAAAAGCTTGCGCATAAAGCGGCTCGCTATTCACCAAAACACCATCGCAATCAAAAATTACGGCTTTCATACAAACGACCTAAATAAAATACTGTTCTATATAACGATGATAAATCATAGGCAAATGTGCTAAGACCACCTGCTTTAGTTCAAGCGGTTGACTGAAAGAGGAGTGGTAATAGAAGTCCTCTAATACCTTTTCAGTCAAAAACGTTTGATATTGCAGCGCAATAGGACGGTAGCTCAAATGCCAAGGCTCACAAGCAATCGCGCCATGGCTATCCGCCTGCATACTGTAAGGGCGAAAAAAATCTTTTTGCTCAGCTAAATACTGATCAAGCCACTGGTAAAAGGGCAAAAAAATTGTCTGCGTTTCTTTTACTGTGAGCTGAAGCGGTTGAGCCCGCAATGCATTCGCATCAAACACATCAATATCGCACCCCCAATGATGGCGCGAAGCACCCGGTAAAGCAGACCAATGTAAAATTGCCTCAACCTTATCAATATCAACTAATTTTTTAATATTAATAGGGCGTTCATTTGGATCGAATACTGCTCTCTCGCCTTTTGCTTTTTGATTCCAAATTAAAAGCTGGCGCGAAAAATCTCTAAAACCACTGGCCACTTGCATATCAAAACCGGCTTTTTTGGCATCGGATTGCATATCACTCAACGGCTGCATAAGGTCTTTATGTAGCCGAATGGCTTGGTCGGAGTATGAGGCAGGCAGAACATGCCCACAACTCAACCCTAATACTTCTTCACGTTTACACACAAAACCGCCTTATTTTGGCGCGCTATAACATAGCCAGTTATTCATTACACGTTAATATAAAAAACCGAACCTGCTCTCATTTAGAGCATCACTCAGTCACACTTTCAATTAATTTGAATAACATGATTAACAATCTATGCTAAACATAATATACAAATAATTATTAAAAATAGCCTGAACAATTATTCAAGAGAAATCATCAAGAGCGATCAAAATAAAAACCATTAAAAATAGGAACATTAATTCATTAGAAAATATAACATTCAAAGAATTATTAAAAATATAAATTATTGATAAGCATTATGACTGAGAAATAAACCCATCATACATTTCAGACTTTATGCGTCTTTATATGTCAGCTCACCAGAATAACCTTCATCATCTCAACTAATAAATGCAGCAAAAAAGATGATAATTACGCCAAAAAGTTTTTTTCGTACTCAGAAGGTTAATCTACTACATACAAACGGGTTATATAAGACCACTCCCCAAACGTGAAATTGTATGAAGGACAACTCTCAGCATAGGATCCAAGCAAGATTACACATTTAGGACTTTAGAACATGAGAACCGCCCAGAATCATAATCAAGATTTACTTGAGTTGCGCAATCTAGGAATGGCATCAGTCAACATACTACGCGCGGTTGGCGTAAACAATTACCAAGACCTTGCAGAAAGGGGCGCTGTAGACACATACAAACATATCAAATCACGCGGCATTCATGTCTCAAAAGTCATGCTCTATGCATTGCAAGGCGCATTAATGGATGTTCATTGGAATGACCTTCCTCCTGATCTCAAGACACAGCTTGTTCAAGAAGCCGACACGCCACTAGAAACGGCAGATATGCAATAAGCAGAATAACAAATATATTGCCCGCTCGTATATTCAGTAAAACGCCTAACACCTCTATACTGCGAAGACAGTTAGTAACCTTCTAGGCAGATAGTAACCTTCTAGGCAGAGCAAATTACAAGCATTTATGAGCAATATACTGTGTACGATAGAACAGCTGGCATCGAGCCGATCCCTTGGGTTACAGCACGGTAATACGCAATACCTTGCTGTGCTGCATGAAAACAATGTGCACGTTTATATCAACCGCTGCCCACACTTACAGATCCCGCTAGAGTGGGAGCCCAATGACTTTATTGATGGTGATAGTGGACTAATACGCTGCGCAACACATGGCGCGCTTTTTCTCCCATCATCTGGCGAGTGCGTTAGTGGGCCTTGTGCTGGCGACGCCCTAGAGGTCATTGAAGCCTTTGTTAGGGAGGGCATCGTTTACCTTGCTTAACCCGCCTGACTATTACTGACTCACGGACATCGCACAAATCATTGCACAGGTAATCGCTCATTCAACTGTAAGCTGGCTGGCGAAATAGTGACATTATATGCCAGCAACTCAACACCGCTATCAATCGCGCGGCTGAGCAAATCAGCATAAATTGGATCAATATGGCTGGCAGCGCATACACTGTTAATGCCTTCATGCATAACGCAAAACAGTAATACAGCGCGATGCCCTTGCTGCGTCATGGCAATTAGCTCCTCTACATGCTTGTGCGCCCTGACACTTTTGGCGTCAGGGAAACACCCCTGAGGAGGCGAAGACACATCAATCTGATCCAGCAATGTCACTGTTTTGACTTCGACATAGCAGTCGCGCTGCGAGGGCGCACTCAGTAGAAAATCAATTCTTGATCCATTGCCATATCGTTGTTCAGGCTTAATGTCCGTATAATCCGCCAATTCAGGAATGTCATTCGCCAAAAAGGCTTCTGCAACGACCTTGTTTGCCATCTGCGTATTGATGCAAGCCAAATGGCCCGTTGGCACTGTGCTCAGCTGCCACGTATAAGCATACTTTCGCTTGGGGTTATCACTATAAGATAACCAGCACCCTCCACCCTCAACCATGCAGTGCCTCATACTCCCCGTATTCGGACAATGTACTGTAATGAGCTCACCAGAGGGCAAAATCATATCAGCCAAGAAGCGTTTGTAGCGTCGAACAAGCGTCGCGGACTGCAAGGCAGGCGTAAAATTCATCTCATAACTCAGGTTAATGATGTCTATGACTGGCGTCAGTTAAGGGAATCTGATAGCGTTGCGGCCCAGATTTTCACGGTTGTATTCTGCTACCGCTTGAAATTATCAAGACAAGCCCCAAATTGAAGGGCTAGTATAGATTACACGCGCCACTACACAGCGGCAATCAGACAGATAGTTTTTGGTTTTATAAGAGGCCTGCTAATGCCCGATTCTCAAGCAACAAACTTTGCTCTACACGGTTTTGAACCCTATCAAGCAAAGGCCGATGAAGAGTACATGAACGATGCCCAACGAGAGCATTTTAAAAATCTCTTACAGGCATGGAAAAAAGAGTTAATGGAAGAGGTTGATCGCACCGTTAGCCACATGAAAGATGAAGCCGCTAATTTTCCTGACCCTGCTGATAGAGCGAGTCAAGAGGAAGAATTCAGCCTAGAGCTTCGTACACGTGATCGTGAGCGCAAGCTGATCAAGAAAATCGATAAGACCATGGAGCTTATCGATGCTGACGACTACGGCTTTTGTGAAGCATGCGGTGTCGACATCGGCATTCGACGCCTAGAAGCTAGACCTACCGCAACACTTTGCGTTGATTGCAAAACATTGGCCGAGATCAAAGAAAAGCAAGTTGGAGGCTAACGCCTCACGCATGCATCATGGTCAAACCGGCTCGTTGAGGTCTAACGCTCATTGAGGTAACAGTGTGAGTGCATATATTGGGCGGTTTGCACCCTCACCTTCTGGCCCATTACACATGGGCTCGCTGGTTTGTGCCCTAGCAAGTTTTCTTGACGCTAGGGCACACAAAGGGCAATGGCTTGTACGCATTGAAGATATTGACCCGCCAAGAGAAGTTGAAGGTGCAAGTGAGGCGATCTTACGATGCCTTCGTGCACACGGCCTAATAGCCGACCAACCCCCTATCTTTCAAAGTCATCAGAGCGCGCTATACAACCAAAAGCTCGGTGTATTGGAGCAATTAGGCTTGTCCTATCGATGCCAGTGCACGCGCAAAGCATTACGTTCTGCAGGACCGCGCTATAGCGGGCTATGCCGGACTAGACACTTAACTGATGGTGCAGTGCGCTTTAACACTCAGGTCTGGGAAGAGATTCAGCAAAGCTCTGTTGTGGCTTTTACTGATCGTTTTTGCGGGGCGCAACGCTGTGATCTTGCCGAAAAAGGAGACTTTATCATTCATCGCAAAGATGGCTTATTTGCTTATCAACTTGCTGTAGTAGCGGATGATATTGCTCAACAGATCACGCATGTCGTAAGAGGCGAAGACCTCTTACGCAGCACACCTTATCAGCTAGCACTATTCAAAAGTCTAGGAGTAAAAGCTCCCCAATATGGTCACATTCCAGTAGTGCTTAATCAAGATGGTCATAAGCTGAGCAAACAGCGCGGCGATCCGGGTGTAGACGAAACAACCCCGTATGCCAACCTTCTTCAATCTTTAGGCCATTTAGGCTTTGAGTGCCCTGAAAACTTTCTTGGTGACTTATCTGAGACTCAGTCACGTAAGATCGACAACATCTTAAAGTGGGCAACGGCAGCATGGTCAGAACGCTACCTTCATTAGAAGCAAGACGCCTCGATCGCTCTTTGTCGCCTCTCAAATATAAGCTCTTGAATGATCCTCATCATTGTGGAATGACAGGCGAAATAAGCAAAGTGACTATATTATGATTAGCACTAATTGCTAGACTGCCAGAATTTAAGTAGTATCAAATTTCATCCTTTTGGTTTAGACCATGAATAAACCTACGCCTTTTATTTATCTTGCGCTGATTGGCTATATCTTAGCGCCCTCTCTCACTGGCTGGGTAATGGACCCTCAAGGCGAGTGGTACCGTCCATTTGGCATTTGGTTGTTAGTGGTTATTGTTGCGTTTTTTGTTCAAAAATATAAAGCCAGTAAACGCAATGACGAATCGAGCACTTCATGAGTTTTTCCTTTGTTCAAGTTGCTCTGATTAGCCTCAGTTATGTTGCGCTGGTTTTTGGTATTGCTTACGCGACCGAGCGCAATTGGATTAGCAATCGTATTACTTCCCACCCCGTCACCTATATTTTATCGCTGGGTATCTTTGCCAGTGCGTGGTCATTTTATGGGGTGATTGAGCTGGCCGACCGCTTTGGATACGGCGCTCTCGCTTATTATATTGGCACAGGCTTACTGTTTCTTTTTAGCGGATTTGCTCTACGCCCTTTAGTTGAGCTCGCCAAACGCTTTCAGATTAATTCAATGGCTGACCTATTGGTGTTTCGCTACCATAGTCACCTGATTGGCGCAGTGGTCACCGCGGTCATGTTCTTAGCTATGCAACCACTGATCGTGCTGCAAATTCAGGCCGTCGCAGACACCATGGTACTTCTCAAAGGTCAGCAAGAAGTGCCCGACACCCAAATTGGACAGTTAGGCGCTCAGCAGTCATTTGGCTTATTGTACTGTGCGGGCATTGCGATTTTTGCGGTATTGTTTGGCGCAAACCGCGAGCATCATAAAGGGCTCATCAGCGCCATGGCATTTGAGTCACTTATCAAGCTAGTCGCGCTATTAGTCGTTGGCGGATACATAGTCACGTCAAGCTTTGGCGGCTTAGAAGGGCTTGATGTTTGGTTAGCAGATAACCCCCATCACGCACTCGCACTTTACACCGCAAGCGACGGTGCTTCGGCGCATACACTCATGCTGGTATTTATCGCAACAGCCATTTCCATGCCGCATATCTTCCATATGACAGTGGTTGAAAACCCCGTCAAACAAAGCAGCGGACTTGCTTCATGGGCATTTCCGCTTTTCTTATTATTGATGGCTTTACCTATTTTCCCTATTTTGTGGGGTGGCTATCAACTAGAGCTAGATGTTCCACCACAGTACTTCCCGCTGGCCGTGCCTTTGGCAAAAGACAATGCCGTGATTGCCATTCTGGCGTATATCGGCGGCCTCTCTGCGGCAACAGGCGCAATGGTGGCCATGACCCTAGCACTAACCACGATGATCCTAAATCAGTGGATACTGCCAACAAACGCCTTTCGCACCCAAAAAGACCTGTATAAACAACTCACTTGGATGCGTAGAGGTCTCATTGCACTCATCCTACTTGTGGGTTTTTGTTTCTACCTCTTACTCAACAACCATTTCAGCCTCAGCCAGCTCGCATTAACGGCATTTATTGGGGCACTGCAATTGCTCCCAGGCGTACTGGGTGTCACCCACTGGCATAAAATTAATCGGCAAGGCCTCATTGCCGGCATTGCTGCAGGGGCGGGCATTTGGTTTGTTGCGTTGTTCATTCCATTAATCTTTGGGCAGCACCACTTGAGCGTGACATTTTCCGGTTACTCAGTACCGCTAGGGGTAGACGCCTGGCAAAGCATTACGCTCTGGAGCTTGGGCATTAATGCCATTGTTTGCCTGACAACATCAAGACTAACCCACCAAAGCGATGACGAGCGTTACAGTTCCGAACTGTGCTCTCAAGATGAATTGAGTCACCCAGTACGAATGACGTTAGATATTCGCTCACCTAATGAAATTGTTGAGCGGCTTAGCACACGAATTGGCGCCTCTACGGCAGAAGCTGAAGTGCAACGAGCCCTAAAAAGGCTAGACCTCTACCCCAATGAAAGCAGACCGTATGCCCTACGCCGATTAAGAGATGAAATTGAGGCGAACTTATCGAGCCTAATGGGAATTGCTATGGCGAGTGAAATCCTTGATCGCTTAGTGCCTTACAAAGTCCCTGAAACACATGATGCAACCGATATCAACTTAATTGAAAGCCGGCTCGTTAACGTGCGTGACCAATTGACTGGTTTAGCAGCCGAACTCAACAACTTGCGTTTATACCACCGCAAAACCTTAGAACAGCTGCCTCTGCCAACTTGCTCCATCGGTCAAGATCTTGAGATCTTAATGTGGAACAGTGCCATGACGGCGCTGACAGGCATTGAAAGCAATGAAGTCGTCGGGTCACATATTAAAGATGTTCGCTCCCCTTGGGGCGGGCTATTGCATCGATTTTCAAACTCAGCAGAGCATCGTTTTTATAAGCGCCAAATCGAACTCGAAAGCCGCCCACACTGGATAACACTGCACAAAGCTTCAATTCCTTCATCACTCTCAAAACAGAGCGATGGCCAAGTGATCATCTTAGAAGATGTGACCGAACTGCAAATGCTCGAAAAGGAGCTTGTACACAGTGAGCGATTAGCATCAGTTGGAAGGCTGGCTGCAGGTGTTGCACACGAAATTGGCAACCCGGTCACCGGTATTGCTTGCCTAGCGCAAAATATGCGGTATGACACTGACGAGCCAGATGTTCATGAATGCATCGAGCAAATTTTATCTCAAACAGACCGTGTTAGCCGTATTGTTCAAACGTTAGTGAGCTTTTCACACGCAGGGCAGAACGACGCCGACAGTTACCATGTGATCAACTTAAGGGAGTGCGCGCAAGAAGCCATTGCACTGCTATCACTGCAAAAAGAAAAGAACCAAGTTAACTTCGTCAATGATATTCCAGAAGATTTAACCGCAGCGGGTGATAGCCAGCGTATTATTCAGGTCTTTGTTAATCTATTGTCAAACTCACGTGATGCCAGCCCGCTATACGGTGATGTTATTGCAGGCGGTCACACAGAGCGTAACAAAGCTGTTATGACAGTCACAGATTTTGGATCCGGTATACCGCAAGAGCTTCAAGATCGTATTTTTGAGCCTTTTTTCACCACAAAAGAGGCAGGCGAAGGCACAGGTCTTGGCCTTGCAATAGTGTATAGTATTGTTGAGGATCACAAAGGAGGGCTTGATATCGAGTCCCCAGCACACCATGATACAGCTAACGGTACACGCTTTATCATTACCTTACCAAGAGAACCTGCCCCCAAAGAAGGGTCAAATGTTGTTGCCAGTTAGGCCAGTTGAACGCCATGAATAAAATTCTTATTGTAGAAGACGAAGTCATTATTCGAACCGCATTACGCAAATTACTCATTCGCAACAAATTTGATGTGAATGAAGCGGGCTCCGTTCAAGAAGCAACATCCAAATATAACTTAGATGACTTTGACTTAGTCATTTCTGATTTACGCCTGCCCGGCGCCCCCGGAACGGATCTCATCACACTGGCTGGCGAAACGCCTGTTTTAATCATGACAAGCTATGCCAGCTTACGCTCTGCAGTCGATTCTATGCGCATGGGTGCAATCGATTATGTGGCCAAGCCTTTTGATCACGATGAAATGATCACAGCGATTAAACGCGTACTTACAAAACGCGAAAAGGCCGCTGCCGCGCAAGAAGCTCTAAAAGGTGAAGATCAAAGCCAAATAGAAGGCATGATTGGCACCTCTGGCGTGATGAAAGAGCTTTATGCAAAAATTCACAAAGTCGCTCCAACTGGCGCTACAGTCTTAATCAACGGCGAAACCGGCACAGGTAAAGAGCTTGTTGCACAAGCGCTACACACTGAAAGCTCGCGCAGAGGCGCAGCGATTATTTCGGTCAATTGCGCAGCGATTCCTGACACCCTCATTGAGGCAGAGCTGTTTGGTAATGTCAAAGGCGCCTTCACGGGCGCAGATAACAATCGCGCAGGGCTAGTTGCCGCCGCAGATGGTGGGACATTATTCCTAGATGAAATTGGTGAATTACCTCTAGAAGCGCAAGCACGCTTACTACGCGTATTGCAAGAAGGCGAAGTGAGGCCTTTAGGGTCAGTAGAGCCTTACAAGGTTGATGTGAGACTCGTCGCAGCAACCCACCGCGACTTAGGCAAGCTTGCCAAAGAAGGTAAATTCAGAGAAGACTTATATTTTCGCATCAACGTCGTTCAGTTAAAGTTACCGCCTCTCAGAGAGCGTGGCAAAGATATTTTATCTCTAGCCGAAACATTCATTGCACGCTATTGCGAAGACGTCGGCAAGCCCACACTCAGACTAACTCCCGAAGCCATTCAGTTGATCACAACTTATAGCTGGCCTGGCAACATTCGTGAGTTAGAGAACGCCATTCAACGAGCCGTGATATTGTGCGATAGCAACGAGCTAGACCACTCTTTGCTGGATCTAGAATCCACAGATACCGAGACAGGAAAAGCCAACGCAGAGCCCGCCGAAGCTGCCGCTGAATCACCTGAAGACTTATCCCTGATCGACTACTTCCAACGATTTGTCATCGACCATCAAGATACCATGAGCGAAACCGAGCTCGCTCGCAAGTTAGGCGTCAGTAGAAAGTGCTTATGGGAGCGACGCCAAAGGCTTGGCATCCCCCGCACACGCGGCAAATCTTCTGAGAACAAACCCGCTGAAAACAAGGCCTCTGAAAAGGTCTAATGACTCAAGCAATAACGATTCAACCAATAAAATAACAGCAGATTTATAACAAGCGTATTATGAATCTGTTTGTTTGAGTGCGACATCAAGGATGTGATGCGTTGCTTGAATAAGCTTTAATCTTAATGGGTAAACCTTAATAAATAGCGCTTAATAAACGGCCGTTAAGAATGAGGCGCTAAAACCATTGCCTACACCAAACTTATGTCTTCATAGCACAGCACTTATTACCCTCATAGCTCTTACTTACCTTCATAGCAACCTTCTACTCCAAGATATGATCACATGGGGTGCTTATTACTCGATAACATAGACAAAACGCCATATTGATCTATGTGTAGCACTCATTAAGCAGCCCTTAACAAAAGGGCGCTACCCAACAAGGGTTACCCCACAAACTGTTACCGAAAAATGCGAAGTGCGTAACAGATTCGAAACCAGAGGTAACACAACAAGAACTATTACAGTGAAGTGCAAATGAAGAAAAACAATAACAATTTGTTTTTAAACACTTTTTTACAAGTGGCACAAGCCATGCACTGTATAGCAGTATAATAAGAACAATAAACAATAATAAAAAAGAAGTTACTGCTTAAACACAATAATAAAAACAATAAATAATAATAACAAAGATAAGTGACCTAGTGGACAAGCCAAACTTTTGTTGGCAGCTGTAAGTCAAAAGATACTAAGCTCAGACATTGATGCTTAGCTGAACGAGCAGTATGTCTTAAAACGGGAGATCTCAATTTTATTGAGATCTCCCGTTTTAGTTTGTGTGATTGCTATTTACCCTACGCATACATCACATGTAAGCACGACATAGCAAATGGCGTCAGCCATACGACTGACAGCAAAGCGTGGTACACTTGCGCCTTACAATTTTACTGCTATGTATGCAACATGCTGAAACGCCTTCTAAACCTCTTTGGTTCGACAAACCTAACCCGCGCCACCCTTAGCACACACAAAATGCCTCTAAAAGGGCTTAGCCATAACGGCATTAAAGTTTGCTCTGAACTTCAATCCGCAGGATATGAAGCCTATATGGTCGGCGGGTGCATTCGAGATAGCCTACTTGGCCAGTCACCCAAAGATTTTGATGTTGCTACCAACGCAACACCAGAACAGGTGCGCAAAGTCTTTCGCAATGCACGCATCATTGGCCGCCGCTTTAAAATCGTTCACGTACGCTTTGGGCGCGAAGTCATTGAAGTCACAACCTTCAGGGGCCATCATTCCCAGGGTAAAAATAAAGAGGCTCAGCAATCAGAAGAAGGGTTGCTATTACGTGACAATGTATACGGTGATATCAGCTCTGATGCCATACGTCGCGACTTCACTGTTAACGCACTTTATTATGACCCAATGACTGAAACACTATTGGATTTCACCAATGGCTTAAAAGATATTCAGTCTCGCACTCTGCGCATTATTGGCAATGCAGAAGAACGCTACAGAGAAGATCCTGTCAGGATGCTCAGAGCCGCGCGCTTTGCAGCGAAACTCGGGTTTAGCGTTGAAGCCTCAACAGGTGATCTTGTTGCCCCCTTGGCTGAGCTGCTTGATAACATTCCCTCCGCACGCTTATTCGAAGAAGTCTTAAAACTGATGCTCAGTGGCTGCGCAACCGCCACACTCGAAACGCTACGACAATACAACTTGCTCAAGCACCTCTTTCCAGGCGTTGAGCCTCTTATTGATAACTCACCTTTTAATCAGCGCTTTATTGAGCTGGTTTGTATCAATACAGATAAACGCATTCGGCAAAATAAGCGTGTAACACCTGCTTTTATTTTTGCTGCCTTTTTATGGCTACCTTTACAAGCAGAAATGGCACGCTTAATTAAAAGCGGCATGAAGCCTGGCGAAGCAAAAAATGCTGCCACAGGCTCAGTCATCAGCCAGCAACTCACTCGTACAGCGATACCTAAGCGTTTCTCAATGCCGATGCGTGATATCTGGTATTTACAGCACGGTTTAGAACGCAAGCAGCCCAAGCGCGTCATAGAAATACTGTCGCACCAGCGTTTTCGAGCCGCTTACGATTTCATCTTATTGCGTGAAGATGCCGGCGAAGAATTGAGTCAAACCGGTCAATGGTGGACTGAGTTTCAGCATACCAATGAAACCCGACAAGACGAGATGATAGAAGCGCTCAAGACAGAAACGCCACGCCGCCATCGCAAGCGAAGACGAACCACCCCCAAAGCTAGCGATACCGACACCAGAAATACTGATTCGAACGAATAAAATGATCGATGTCTATATCGGCCTAGGCAGTAATCTTGACGACCCTAAGCAACAAGTCATTCGCGCTGTAGAGTCATTAAAGATGCTGCCCGATACCGTATGGGTTGCACAATCAAGCTGGTACAAAAGCGAAGCCATTGGGCCCGAGCAGCCTAACTTTATTAATGGTGTTGCCCGAATCCAAACGCAACTTGCACCAGAAATATTGCTGGATGCGCTCCAAGCAATAGAGCAAGATCATCAGCGTGTTCGGACTCAACACTGGGGGCCAAGAACTTTGGACCTCGATATTTTGTTATGGGGGCAAGAGGTGCTCAATAGCGCTAGGCTGACGGTGCCACATGCTTTTTTAAAAGAGCGCTGTTTTGTCATCTTACCTCTATTAGAACTAGCACCATCCTTGATGCTACCTTGCGGAACGGCACTTTCAAGCCTGACAGCTCAATGTGGTCAACAAAATATAGTAAAGCTCAACGAAACAACTTAATCAGTCTTAAGGATCACCATGGCCTACGCGAGCGAACCCCTTAAAAAACGCATTACCATTCATACCCTGCTTAAGCGTAAAAAAGACCAAGAGCGCTTTACCTGCGTGGCATTGTACGATGCACCCTTAGCAGCCATGGCAGAAAAAACGGGTGTTGAGACAATACTGGTAGGCGACAGTTTAGGCATGACTGTATTGGGGTATGACTCGACCTTACCCGTTACCATGGAGCACATGCTCTACCATGTAGAGGCGGTTGCACGGGGTAATCAGAAATCATTAATTATGGGTGATATGCCCTTTATGACTTACGCCACACCCGAGCAAGCGCTGCAAAATGCAACACGCATTATGCAAGCAGGTGCGCATATGGTGAAAGTCGAAGGTGGCGCATGGCTAGCCTCCACAATTACCATGCTCGCCGAACGCGGGATTCCCGTCTGTGCGCATATCGGCCTTACACCTCAATCGATGCACAAACTCGGCGGGTTTCGTGTACAAGGGCGTACAGAAGCCCAAGCAGCAACCTTATTACAAGATGCACAAACCCTTGCCCAGTCTGGTGCAGACATTTTACTTTTAGAATGCGTGCCCAGCCAACTGGCAAAAGATATTACCGAAGCCATTGAGATCCCAACAATTGGCATTGGTGCAGGCCGCTATACCGACGCGCAAGTCTTAGTCGTAAACGATATTCTAGGCCTCACCCCCACGCCGCCAAAATTCAGCAAAAACTTTTTAGTTGAAGCAAAAGACATACCTGGCGCATTAACACAATACGTTGAAGATGTTAAAGCGGGCATCTTTCCAGAAGCAATACATACCTTTGACTAACAATTAGGCATTAGGTTAAGAGCTTTAAGCGCGCTATTACAAAAGACAAATAAAAAAGGGGCTCATGTAGAGCCCCTTTTTTATTCATTAGCTTTAATTTGTTGAGTCAATGGAACGTCATGTACTTACTATTCTCACCAAACCAGCGCTTTTTACGGTCCCCATCAGCTTGATAAGCCAGCGTTAAACCCGCATGGCCACCGCCCTGAAAGTATGACATCTTAAAGCTATGACTGCCTTTGCTTAACTCAATACGACAACGTTTTGTCGCATATGGACGATCACCTGGGTGCTCACATAACTTTGTGCCATTCACCTCTAAAGTAAAGCCATCATCGCTACCCGGTATAAAGTAATAAGCACCCGAACGCTTGACACGAAAATCAGATTCAACATCAATAAAAAACGTATCACTAAAGCCAATTTTACCAAGCTTAGGGTGCACTAAATTCGCACCATCCTTCAGCATTAATTTATCGACCCACACCTGCTTGGTATTCGATATATCTCGCTTTTGATGTACGTCACGAATTGCAACACGATTTTTCTGGATACTCAGTTCAAAAACTTCATTCACATTGGGTGGTGTTGATTTGTAAATGGCCATCATCGCAAAAATCAGCATAAAGCCCAAAAAACCCATATTTTTAGGCTGACTAAGCACTAATGCAATAAAACATTGGGAGTACCGCTGCAGTTTATTCATCATTATCTCACCACCTCAATATCCCAAAGTGAAAACCAGTTACGCAGCTCAAATTGCGCCTCAGTCAATGGAATGCTGTAAGTAAAAGGTGAAAAGTAAGCAAACATCGCCACAACAAGTAAACCTAGCACACCTAAGTTCAAGCGCGTTAACACAGAACTGGTACTTATCCCGTTTTTAAACACATAAGCAAAAACCAGAGCAGCATTAATGATACCGAATAACAACGGCACAAAATAATGGTAGAGATACATCACGCGATCGATCTGAGCTATGGCAATCATGTAGCTAACATAAAGCCCACAGAAATATAAAATATACATAAACAAGCGTTCATCTTTGACAGGCAAATCAAAGACGAAACGCCCTAGAATCAAGGTGATAGATAATAATATGCCTGCGATAACTGAAAGCCAAACCAATGGATTCCCAACAAGATAGGAATAGCCGACCTTGACCACTCCATCAACAGTGTTTTTGCTCCACCGATAGTTAATACCTTTACCACCAAATGGCCATTTCGCAAAATAACTACCATTTTCAGTTTCTTTACACACATCAAGCCTTGGCACGCCATCAGCATATTCAGAGCTATACCGCATATTATCCTTAAAGCCCAAACGAAATGTTTTGAATGCAAAGCCACCATTTTCTTCCAAGGACTGCAAATACTCTGGCGACGCTTTGTATTTTTTGCCCGGGATAACTTCAGTTCCAAGCCCTATATGAATATAAAAAACCAAGCAGAAAATCGCAGCCAAAGACGAAAAGAAAACCGCTGCTGACAGTATCATTCTTTCCGCAACAGCAAACCACTGTTTAGATAATAGCGCTTTCCCCTTGTCTTCCAGTAACAGCATGCCGTAAACCAAACTCAGGACAAGGCCATTTATTTTAACAGCTGTAACTAATCCAACGATAATACCGAGCACTAAATAGTGCTTTAAAGTAATTGCGATATTGTTAGTTACTACCCTGACAAAGTACCAAAGGGCCATCAAGATAAAAAAGAACTGAATCCCTTCAAGCATCGCAGCTCGAGAGTGCAAAACCATGGCATTATCAAAAACTAAAAACAAAGAAAAGACAAACGCCAAAGGCCGATAACGCGTAATACGAAAAAGAATCTGATAAAGAAACCAAACAGACAACGCCATCATTAATGCCGATGGCAGCCTGTAAGCCCAAAACTCCATGCCATCAGGCTTATCACCGCCTTTAAGGTAGTCTGTTTTTAATAATGCAGATAAATCAATATCCTTATTGGGTTGAAATATGGCCTCACTCAAACCTAGCAACATTTTCCCCAAGGGTGGGTGGGGCTCCATGTACATTGCACCATCCACATGTTTCTGAGCTGAAACAACATGGTAATTCTCATCCCAGAACATCGATTTAGGGTACTGCAGACCTGCTAAATAGACCAAAAGGGATAAAGACAACAATACGCTGGGAACAAGCCAGCCGCGATGTCGCGATAAATAGGCAAAAAAGGGATTAGACGTAGTCATGATGATTTTTCGAGTAACACCAAATAAAGAATGCGCCACCTTAACAACCTAATGTGGCGCGCTCAATAAGGAGCCTGTATAAATTTGTAAGAGTGAGACCAAA
>CALIUX010000017.1 GCA_938048505.1 uncultured Pseudomonadales bacterium | reverse complement strand
AAATAGCCGTCGCATAGTCAAATGCTATATGACAGGTAGGTTGGCCACGTCGTAAATCATCATCATCCATAGCGGGCAGATCATCATGGATCAAGCTATAAGCATGCATATACTCAATGGCGACTGCAGCACGCCAGGTCGCTTCACAGAAGCTTTCAACATTATCATTACTCACACGAGAGTCACACGCTTGAGCGGCTGCTAATACCAATAATGGACGAATACGTTTACCGCCATTTAACACGCTGTATTGCATAGCATCATGTAAACGCTCACCACCGGTATGCTTAGCGGGCAATCGCTCTAAGAGTTGCTGATTGATTTTATCAAGATAAGCGTGAATAAATTGATCTAAGGGTGTTTTAGGCTGAGAGGTCACGACGAGTTCACTAGGGATTGGGGCTTACATGGGGTGATGGTTCGAGCTTGACTAGAGTGTGTCAATTATCATAGATTATGAGTCCACAACAAACTCAACCGGCGCATCTTGAGGGTCATTCCCCATCAAGATAGAGACTTTTTGCTCGGCATCATCCAGAGCGTGCTGACATTCTTGTGTCAATTTAACCCCTTTCTCAAAGGCTTTGAGTGCAGCATCTAAGCTTAAATCACCCTCTTCCATTTGCTCAACAACAGCTTCTAAAGCTTCAAGAGATTTTTCAAAATTTGCAGTTTTCTTACGAGGGGCTGGCATAAAAAATTCACCGAATAAACATAACAGAATACAAACAAAAGCGTTACATGATCATATTGCGAGCACACTACCTAGCTTAACCAGCTGGGTCAAACTCACTTTAAAAACAAAGGCTGTTTCAAGAGCGCTCATTCAGCATTACCGACCTTAAACTCAGAAACATTGGTTCTGACACTTTGCTGCTAGTAGAGCATTTTTGTATATAGCGTAATATACGCTTTAGCTTTTCACTTTAACCTTTTAATAAATTGTACAAAAATCAATCATCACTGGCATCAATAAAGAAAACCATGGATAGTTTTGAAACCGTTATCTGGCAAATTGTAGCCGCCATACCAGCCGGCCATGTGATGTCGTATGGGCAAGTGGCCAAGCAGGCAGGCTATCCAAATCATTCGCGGCAAGTCGGCAGCATACTCAAAAAACTGCCCAATGATACAAAACTGCCTTGGCACCGTGTCATTAATGCTCAAGGAAAGATTTCCTTCCCAGAAGAGGGCGAACAATACCTTCGTCAAAAGCAACGTTTATTAGATGAAGGGGTTGTTTTTAAAGGAAATAAAGTCAATTTAAAGCAATGCGGTATGTAAATTAACCGCGATAAGTCACATGCCAGCAATCTTCAATAAAGAGCTTAAACTTAAAACAAAAAGCTTATATACAACTCTCAAATAACGTGTTTAATAGGATACTTAAAAGCCCATTACCGTCTGCGTTTAGGCTTGGATGATGGACGTTTTGCACTGATTGCACCACGCTTACTTTGTGAGCCTGCGTTTTGAGAGCCCGTATTGTTAGAGCCAGAACCATGGCCTTTGCGCGCAGCAGGCCGAGCAGCATTCGCTGAAAGCGGCTTTCTGGGTCGGCTGCGCTGTAAGCCTTCAGGCGGTACTAGCGAATTATCATGGGTGCCAATCAAATCTTTTCGGCCCATATCTGAAAACGCTTGTCTCAGCATCGGCCAGTTCTTTTCATCATGAAAGCGCAACAATGCTTTTTGGAAACGGCGCTGCTTGATATTACGTGGGGTATGCACTTTATTACTTTTGTAATTCACCCGAGCGAGTGGATCTTTTTCAGAGTAATACATAGCCGTAGCGAGTGACATCGGCGAAGGATAAAACGTTTGCACTTGGTCTAAGCGGTACTTATTGCGCTTTAACCAGAAGGCAAGGTTAATCATGTCATCATCTTCACAACCCGGATGGGCAGCAATAAAGTAAGGGATCAGGTACTGCTTTTTACCGGCTTCTTTGGAATATTTATCAAAGAGCTTTTTAAACGCATGGAAAGTACCAATGCCCGGCTTCATCATTTTATTAAGCGGGCCTTCTTCCGTATGCTCAGGCGCGATTTTGAGATAACCGCCAACATGATGCGTAACGAGTTCTTTCACATATTCTGGATCTTCTATCGCCAAGTCGTAACGTAGGCCCGATGCGATAGCAACTTTTTTGACGCCAGGTATCGATCTTGCCTTACGATAGAGTTGCGTCGTAGGGCTGTGATCTGTCACAAGATTTTTACAAATGGTCGGAAAAACACAGCTTAACCGGCGACAATTAGCGTGAATAGCAGGGTCCTTACAATTCAACATATACATGTTGGCCGTTGGACCGCCTAGATCTGAAATCGTACCGGTAAAGCCAGGGGTTTTGTCACGAATATCTTCGATTTCGCGTAAGACAGATTCTTCAGAGCGGCTCTGAATCACTCGCCCTTCATGCTCAGTGATGGAGCAAAATGAGCACCCCCCAAAACAACCTCGCATGATATTGACAGAGGTCTTAATCATTTCATAAGCAGGGATTGTTGCACCACCGTATACAGGGTGTGCTACACGAGCAAAAGGCAAAGCAAAAACCGAATCCATCTCATCCGTTTCAAGAGGAATAGGTGGCGGGTTCACCCAAATCTCTCGACTACCGTGCTTTTGAATCAATGTTCGCGCGTTTTGAGGATTGGATTCTAGGTGCAAAACCCTGGATGCATGCGAATATAAAACACGATCATTGCGGACTTTTTCAAATGACGGCAGGCGAATAGCAGTCTTGGCATCATCAAGCTGGTGCTGCCGATGCATGGGCATCGGGATGATGCGCACGACTTCTTCTTGGGTTTCTTCTTGTTGTTGTGGAGCCTTTTGTTGCTGAGCTCCCTGCATTTGTGGCTCTTGCATTGCAACATTGCCTAGCTCTATTTGCTCAGCGCCACCCGGTATTTCACCTTTGGTATTTGCGTTGGTTTTACAATCCGTTGTGCCGGTTTCATATTCGTAAGGGTTGGGAATAGCATCAATATTCTTTGCCCAGTCAACACGCGAAGAGTCAATAACACTCCATCCCTGCGGCACAGCCTTTTTGATCACCGTTGTGCCGCGTACATCGTCAATTTGCTCGATGGACTCACCTGCCGCTAAGCGCGTTGCCACTTCAATAATCGCGCGCTCCGCATTACCGTATAACAGGATGTCGGCATTTGAGTCATCTAAAACAGAGCGACGGACTTGATCACTCCAATAATCGTATTGCGCAATGCGCCTGAGACTCGCCTCAATGCCACCAATAACAATCGGGACATCCTTATAAGCCTCGCGACAACGCTGTGCATAAACCGTTACAGCACGATCAGGTCGCTTTCCGCCTTCATTATTGGGGGTATAAGCATCATCACTCCGCACTTTTAAATCAGCCGTATACCGGTTGATCATGGAGTCCATATTGCCAGCGCTCACACCAAAAAACAGGTTGGGCTTACCTAGCACTTTAAAGGGGTCGCAGCTTTTCCAATCTGGCTGGGCAATCATGCCGACTCTAAAGCCTTGAAACTCCAGTAAGCGCCCAATAATCGCACCCCCAAAGCTGGGATGATCGACATATGCATCACCATTAACAATAATAATGTCACAGCTATCCCACCCTAACTCATCCATCTCTTGGCGTGACATGGGTAAAAATGGCGCAGGGCCAAAGCACTCCGCCCAATACTTTGGAAAAGAACCTAAGTGAGGTGCAGAGATAACAGGCGATAAAGACGGTTTAGAGCTTGGCATAGCATTGAATCGATCATGAAAGAATGGCTATTCTACCAGATGCTATGACAAGTCAGATACTCGTAGCGAGAATGTACTGCCAAAGCTCATTCTTTAGCAGACAAAAGTTATACATTGATCAAAGCATCTACCACGTCAATTAAGTGCAGGGGCAGACAAAATTGCCTTTTTGTGGCCGGAAGGCCTTGCCGTCATGATGGAATTTAAAGGGAACTGAAACGGTTTTATGGTTTTTGTTTTTGCGTATAACAAAATGTAAATGCGGCCCAGTAGAAAAACCACTTGTACCCGATTCAGCCAGCTTATCACCTACCGCCACATGCTGACCCGGCTTAACCGCCACACTCCCCATCAGTAAATGCGCGTAAACAGCATAAGTCCCATCACGATGTAAAACATACACAACATTCGCTTTATCTAAAAAGTATTGCTGAGCACCACCAAAAGCATAATCATCTTTTACATATCCAACAATACCGGCACGTGCTGCTGTGATATCAGTTCCAACATCCAAAGCAATATCAACAGCATACTGGCTAGCAGGCCGAGTATGTGAAAAGCGGCCGTTAAAACCTTGGCTAATTCTATGCTTGAAAGGAGAGTTAACGGGTATAGCATACGTTATATTTTCAGGGTTAGCAGCTGGATCTCCGAAAATATAGCGGTAAGTAAAGCCCATTGGCGCAGGCTCATCTTGATAAAAAACAGTGCTTTGGGCCACTGGTGCAACAAAATGCTTAATCTTTTTTTGGGTCTTTTTATTGTAAAGGTTCATTGAAAGCGGCAAATAAAAAGGGTTAACCACCTCACCTGCATACCCACTTTCTTTTTTGTAGTACTTAAACTTAAGCTTAAAAGGGTTTTCTGGTGAGCCTTTATATTCTATTTCTTCAGCGTCTATAGCTTGCGATGGCTTTTTATCTGTAAAGCGCCAACGTCCTTTTTCATCTTGATATTTATAAACCGTCGATCCTTGAGCGGCCTGAATAGTAAACCCTACAAGGATCAACGCGATCAAATAAACACCGCATATTACGCCTGTATGAATTATGCTCTTTATCATTAAGGGTATCTCTATGCCCGTCCTTTAATTACGGCCTAACCGTCATTGCCCTATTAGAAA
>CALIUX010000016.1 GCA_938048505.1 uncultured Pseudomonadales bacterium | reverse complement strand
TCGACTACTTGGCCGCAAGAGACCGAGAAGTCGATTTGAAGGTTTTTTTGATAACGATAGTTTGACTCGGAGACAAGCCCTCAAGATTTCTTTCTTTAAAGCTCGCTTTTCAAGTAAACAACCAAAGAGCTAAATCACCCTTCCTCAGGTTCCAAAACCAACGCATCATCCTTAAGCTCAACCTTAACCGTACCACCCTTCTCTGAAAGCTGCCCAAACAACACCAACTCTGCCAATGGCTTTTTAATCTCATTCTGAATAATACGTGCCATCGGTCTTGCGCCCATTTTTTCATCATAACCATTTGATGCGAGCCATTTGCGGGCTTCGTCAGTTACATCTAGCTGTACTTTTTTATCGTCCAGTTGAGTTTGCAATTCGGTTAAGAATTTATCTACCACGGTTTCGATTACATCCAGACTGAGACCGCCAAACTGAATAATGCTATCGAGACGATTACGGAATTCAGGTGAAAAGCCTTTTTTAATCATTTCCATTGCATCGGTAGAATGATCTTGCTGAGTAAAGCCAATGGAGGCTCGACTCGATACTTCTGCGCCCGCATTGGTTGTCATGATTAAAATAACATTTCTAAAATCAGCAGAGCGGCCGTTGTTATCGGTTAACTTTCCGTGATCCATCACTTGCAGCAAAAGATTAAACACATCAGGGTGTGCTTTTTCGATTTCATCAAGCAATACAACACTGTGCGGTTGTTTGGTTACGGCATCGGTTAATAGCCCGCCTTGATCAAACCCTACATAACCCGGTGGCGCACCAATTAAACGGGAAACCGTATGGCGCTCCATATATTCAGACATATCAAAGCGCAGTAACTCTACACCCAATGCGCCGGCTAATTGCTTACATAATTCTGTTTTACCCACACCCGTTGGGCCAGCAAACAAAAAGGAGCCTACGGGTTTATCACCCGATACCAAGCCCGCACGCGATAATTTAATGGCAGAAGAAACCGCTTCAACCGCTTGTTCTTGACCAAATACAGTCATGCGTAAAGTGTCTTCTAATTTAAGCAGAAGGTCTTTATCGGATGATGAAACGGTTTTGGGCGGAATGCGGGCAATTTTAGCAATCACCTCTTCAATATCTTTTACGCCAATTTGTTTTTTACGTTTGTTAGCCGGCATTAACTGCTGATACGCACCGGCCTCATCGACCACGTCAATTGCTTTATCAGGCATAAAACGGTCAGTAATGTATTTACTGGCCAGCTCTGAAGCAGTCTTTAATGCGCTGTCGGTATATTTAAGGTTGTGGTGCTCTTCAAAGCGGCTTTTAAGGCCTTTAAGAATACGGTAGGTATCATCAACTGATGGCTCTTCGACATCAATTTTTTGAAAACGACGCGACAATGCGCGGTCTTTGTCAAAAATGCCTCGGTATTCTTGAAAAGTGGTCGAACCAATACAACGTAGCTCGCCATTGGTTAATAGTGGTTTAAGCAGGTTCGAGGCATCCATCACGCCACCGGATGCAGCACCGGCACCAATGATGGTATGAATTTCATCAATAAATAAAACCGCTTTGTCGCGCTTTTTTAGCTCAGCGAGTAATGCTTTAAAACGTTTTTCAAAGTCACCACGGTATTTTGTGCCAGCCAACAATGCGCCTAAGTCGAGGGAATATACAACGCTACCTTCGAGGACTTCAGGTATGGTGCCGTCAATAATCTTTTTGGCAAGCCCTTCTGCTATGGCGGTTTTACCCACCCCGCTTTCGCCCACTAACAGTGGATTATTTTTACGGCGGCGCGCCAAAATTTGTACAACGCGCTCGACTTCTTGATCGCGGCCAACCAGTGGATCAATGCGGCCCTCTTCGGCTTGCACGTTTAGATTTGTTGCATAAGCCTCAAGAGGATCTTGTGTTACCCCTTCACCACCGGGTGCATTCAGGCTATCCCCTTCTTGGTGTTCATGCGGCGCATCACCACCATGATCACTTTGGGTACCGCCAGATACTTTGGTAATGCCGTGGGTGATGTAATTGACGACATCGATCCGCGCAATACTTTGTTGCTTGAGGTAATAAACCGCTTGGCTTTCTTGCTCACTAAAAATCGCAACTAAGACATTGGCACCCGTTACTTCGTTTTTGCCTGACGATTGAACGTGAAAGACCGCACGCTGTAATACGCGCTGAAAACCTAAGGTCGGTTGTGTCTCACGCTGCTCATCTGCCTCTGGAATAAGGGGCGTTGTAGAATCGACAAATTCGAGCAGCTCTTGGCGCAACGCACTCAAATTGGCACCACATGAGCGCAATACGGCCGATGCTGATTCATTATCAAGCAATGCCAGTAAGAGATGCTCAACGGTCATGAATTCATGACGCTTTGAACGAGCCCCTTTGAATGCCGTATTTAATGTTGTTTCCAGTTCTTTGCTCAACATATCGATCACCTTCGTCTTTAAGGATCTTCATCCTCAACAGCTTCTATCTCGCACAGCAATGGGTGCTGAGTTTCTTTGGCGTACTCATTGACCATCATTGCTTTGGTTTCGGCCACATCTTTAGAGTAAATGCCACACGTTGCACGCCCTTCGGTATGAACCTTTAACATCACGCGTGTTGCTTGTTCGATGTCCATATTGAAAAAGCGTTCAAGTACATCAACAACAAAGTCCATCGGTGTGTAGTCGTCGTTTAACATAACGACTTTATACATCGGCGGACGCCTTAATTTTGGCTTTTCTGCCTGAACGGCAAGATCGCCGTCATGATCTTCATGCTCAACCGACGCACGAATCCCCTCTGCTTTTTCTAATGGTAGTTGAAGTATTTCCAGATTACCCATGAGCTATCCACACAAAAATCATAATGAAAACCGCGTCAATATTACCGCAGATAGAACAAAGTTGTGCGCTTACCTGCGGAATGTATAACAAAAACTTGACAGTAGATCTCAGGTTGATTACAAAATAGTCAACTACTACCTCTTATCGGTTTTTACGCGCTTCCCTCAGAGAGGGCCGAGCATACAATAATAAAAAAATGACGCCCACTTCACCTTTTGAGAGTCGGGCTAATAACAAAAAGGTATAACCATGCCAACAGGTATCGTAAAGTGGTTTAACAATACGAAAGGTTTTGGGTTCATTTTGGCTGATGATGGCAATGAAGACATCTTCGCGCACTATTCGGCCATTGAAATGGATGGATTTCGAACATTAAAGGCAGGTCAATCGGTTGAATTTGACATCCTCCGCGCCGAAAAAGGCTTACATGCGACAAGCATTCGCGCCGCCAATAGCCAAGTAAGCAATACAAATGCCACCCCAAATACGGATTCACTAAAAGAGTCCGCGCTCAATGAACAAGATGAATGTGTGTAAAGATACGCTCTGCTGGGTGTAATGAGTGGCCTAAGAGTATTGGCTGACTCCTCACAACAAGCCATAACCACTCAGCAAATTAAGCGCTCTTTTTAAGTGATCTATTGAGTCATACCCTATTTCGTGGATTTTAAACGTACGAATCACCATTGGTATTCGCGCTTTGTATCGCTACAATACATGCCACTCATTTGGCAACGTGATAGCGATGGCGTCAGTACTTCTGTTTAATAAACCCTATAAGGTTCTCTGCCAGTTCACTGATGCCGAAGGGCGCGATACCCTTGCCAATTATATTGATGGCAAACGTTACCCTGGCTTTTATGCTGCAGGGCGGTTGGATTATGACTCTGAGGGCCTTGTTGCATTGACCAATGATGGGCAAGTGCAACACCACTTGGCTAATCCTGCCTTCAAGCTACCCAAGGTGTATTGGGTTCAGGTAGAGGGCGTTCCGCAAGAAAGTGACCTTGCTAAGCTACGCCAAGGCCTTACGCTAAAAGACGGCCCAACAAAGCCTTGTAAAGCGCGAATCATTCCTGAGCCTAAGCTCTGGTGCCGCACACCTCCCATTCGAGAACGCGAAAACGTACCCACAAACTGGTTAGAAATAACGCTCACTGAGGGCCGCAATCGCCAAGTTCGGCGGATGACTGCTGCCATTGGATTGCCCACATTAAGACTAGTACGCTACGCCATTGGGCCTTGGAATCTTAGTGCTTTAGCAAGCGGCGATCTAGAAACAACGACCATTCATTTGCCTTCGGCCGCTAAAAAAAGCCCCTCTTCACGAACTCCAACACGAGGCAAGCCGCAAAACCGACGCCGCAAGCCTTCAGTAAAGCGAGCAAAACCCTAATGCGCTGGTTTCCTCATGCAACGGTTGCAACCGTTATTCACCGTGATGGTCAATTCTTGATGGTCAAAGAGCATACTGTTCAAGGCATCGCCTATAATCAACCCGCAGGTCACCTTGAAAAAGATGAATCACTAATTGATGCAGCCATTAGAGAAACCTTAGAAGAAACAGGTTGGCATGTTGAAATCACCCACCTGCTAGCAATCCACCGTTTTGTAGCGCCTGAGGGCGGTGAAACATACCTGCGAACCACCTTTATTGCCCAAGCATTGCGCCCAAAAGAAAATGCCACGCTTGATGATGGTATTATTGGTGCTGAATGGCTAAGCAAAGAAGCTCTTATTCAAAAAACATGTGAGCCTGATGTATGCAGATTACGCAGTGATCTTGTACTCCATGACATTGAGCTATTTGAAGCCGGTGTGCGCTTTCCGCTTGCCCTATTACATGATCATCCACTACATGATCACCCGCTCGCATCAGGCAAAATAGACTGATTAGTGCGCACACCCCCAACAAAGATTAACCCAAGAGATTTATATTTGTGAGTAACGCAAACCCACGTAAAGTGATCGTCGGCATGTCTGGCGGTGTTGATTCGTCTGTCTCGGCCTTGCTCCTGCAGCAGCAAGGCTATGAGGTGGAGGGACTCTTTATGAAAAATTGGGATGAGGATGACGGCACCGAATATTGCACAGCCAAACAAGACCTTGCCGATGCACAAGATGTATGCGACAAACTGGGCATTACGCTGCATACCGCAAATTTTGCAGCAGAATATTGGGATAATGTTTTTGAATATTTTTTAGCAGAATACCGTGCAGGCCGCACACCCAACCCCGATATTTTGTGCAACCGAGAAATCAAATTTAAAGTTTTTTTGCAGTATGCTCAAATGCTGGGCTCAAGCCATATTGCAACGGGCCATTACGCCAGAACCGCTACAACCACATTAGAAGATGGCAACATCGAGACACACTTACTAAAAGGGCTAGACGGCAATAAAGACCAGTCATACTTTTTACATGCCGTCAGCGGCAACGAGTTTGCTAAAACATTGTTTCCTATTGGTGATGTAGACAAGCCCGTTGTACGACAACTTGCCGAGCAACATGATTTAATTACGCATAATAAAAAAGACAGTACCGGTATTTGTTTTATTGGAGAACGTCGCTTTAAAGATTTTTTAGCCCAATATTTACCGGCTCAGCCAGGTAATATTGTCGACGAAAATGGCAAAACCATTGGTTCACACCAAGGCCTTATGTACCATACAATTGGCCAGCGACAAGGTTTAGGTATTGGAGGCGTTGCTGGCACATCCGAAGAGCCTTGGTATGTCGCCATTAAAGATTTAGCGCACAATGAATTAGTTGTAGTGCAAGGTAAGCATCACCCACTTCTGATGGCAGACACACTACTCACTGAAACGCCGCACTGGATTAACGCTTCAACTTTAAGCGCTTTTTTTGGTACACCTGCTGATTCGCAGACTCAAAGTAATACGCTAGCAGGCAACACATTGCGCTGCACGGCTAAAACACGCTACCGTCAGCCCGATCAAGCCTGTACAGTGACTTATTTAGAAAAAGGATTAAAAGTTGATTTTGATGAACCCCAACGCGCCATTACACCCGGGCAATATGCCGTCTTTTATGACAATGACCGCTGCTTAGGTGGCGCGGTTATTCACGGCACTGAATCGCACTAATCCATGTACGTATTAGTCAAGGTACTCTTTAGTCAACACACACCTTAATCAACCTACTTTTGTTAAACATGATCGTTCATTACTTTTTTTGCTAATTATATAGTTGCTATATCATACAGTTGCTAATCACAATCATTATAAAAAGATTAAAAATATAAAATGAATACTTCACTTTCTTTTAGTGATGGTCAGAATCGCGCCATCGCAATGGGCGGCTTGTTCCAAAGTTTGAATTTAGTCAGAGATTTAGCGCGTACAGGCTATTTAACAACACACGCATTCGAGACTTGCACAAAAAGTTTGTTTGTAACGAACCCTCAAAATACCGCAGAAGTATACGGTGATGTTAACGCCATTGAGAACGGCTTATCCTTACTTCATACTCTACTCAGCGAATCATTAACCGATGCACACAAAGAAATGCTGACGTACGCGGTAGGGATTAACAATCTTTCCCAGCGCTTTTTGAAAAATAAAAAAATGCTGGCCACCGTCGCCGAGCGACTTGACGCCACACAACAAAAAGTCGAGCATTTTGGTATCAGTCACGACAATACGGTTGCAGCAATTGCCGACATTTACACCAATACCATTTCAACCTTTCCGTATCGCATTCACGTAAAAGGGGAGTACACTTACTTGCAGCAAACACGCGTAGCCGATCAGATACGCACGCTATTGCTAGCTGCAATTCGCGCTGCGGTTCTTTGGCGACAAAATGGCGGTAATGTCATGAAACTGATTTTTTCACGTGGTGCATTGCGCTCAGATGTCGAAAACTTATTGCAACACATTAAAGCGCAATAAAAATTCACGCTCTTTAAGTGTTCTATATAAGCGCTGTTCTTTTTTGAAGGGAATAATTTGAAGGGGCGATTTTGAAAGAGTGGTTTTGAAAGAACTGTTTTAAAAAGAGATTTATTGGCATTTTCTGATAAAATACGCTTTAATACTCGACCGCAGTGATTCAGCTCATTATGATTAAGAGCGCTGATGCGTTTGTGTACTGTCCCCATAGTTTAATGGATAAAACGAGGCCCTCCTAAGGCTTAGATGTTGGTTCGATTCCAGCTGGGGATGCCA
>CALIUX010000015.1 GCA_938048505.1 uncultured Pseudomonadales bacterium | reverse complement strand
TTGACCCAATCAAACAAGTGCCGCTACACTTTGCTGGCGGCGCTTACGGCCGCATAGTCTGTTAAAAATAATAATAAACTCTGTGAGCCATTTCTATGCAAGTGCGATTCTCGTTACCCCTATTTTTTTCTGTTGGCTGTCTCTGCTTTGGTGCTGTTCACCTTAGTGGTTGCAAAACTTCAACGCTTTTAAATGATGGCTCTGTTGATCAAACTCAAATTATAGATGCTAATGATAAAAGCGCAGTTGATACACTCATTAACATCGACCCTGCAAGTGCAGAAGTGGTTACTGAAGGGCAGGGCGCATTTTATACCCTTGAAAAAGGCAATGCTTCAAACAGTATACAATCTGCTTTAAGTATTACTTTTGAGCCAAATTTGAGAGAAGGTAGCATTATTTTCTCACCTAAAAAAGCATGGGATTGGAGCCGGTTTGGCGATATCAACCTTGCTGTTGATATGATCAATACAGACTCTCGCTCACTTAATATGTACATGGAAGTGAAAGATGCTTACGGTGTAGTGCATGTTCGTAGTGTCAGTGTTCCAGAGAATTCAAGTAATACCTATTATGCATTGCTCAGCGGTAAGCAATTAAGTATTGATAGTGGCTTGCGCGAAGACCCTAAAACATGGCCAGGTAATGATAAAAAAATGTATTGGATGTGGGGGTCTAAGCATATCGCGCTTGATAAAGTGAGCTCTATACGATTTTTTGCTGATCCATACATTCATGAAGGTCAACCAAAAAAGATACGCATTCAAAATATTCGCTTACGTAAAAACCCCAAAATTAACCCTGCATTTCTGATGGGTATTGCTGATAAATTTGGTCAAAGTGAAAAGTTTGATTTTCCCTCTAAGATTACGAGTGATCAACAATTAAGCCGGCTTGCTAAAGAGGAAATTAAGTACCTTGAATCAGCGGGTAATATGAGTAATCGTAGTCGCTATGGTGGCTGGCTGGAAGGCCCCAAATTAAAAGCGACCGGTTTTTTCCGTACAGAAAAATATCAAGGAAAGTGGTGGTTGGTAGACCCAGAAGGTTACCTCTTTTTTTCATCTGGCTTGGCCAACATACGCATGGCGAATACGACGACTATGACGGGTATCGACTTTCATGATGAGTCGGTGCGTTATGTTGATAAAGCCGGCGTGACACCTGAAGACTCACTAGGTATTCGGCCAGTATCTAAAAAAGCTCTTCAAACACGTTATGTTTCGTCTGAAATGCGTAACAACATGTTTTCATGGTTGCCATCCTACGATGATCCCCTTGCAAACCATTATAGCTATCGTCGATCAGTGCACCGAGGCCCTGTTAAGCATGGCGAGACTTTCAGTTTTTATCAGGCTAATCTAGAGCGTCGCTACGGCGAACAATACCCTGACTCCTATCTGGATACATGGCGTGATGTCACCATTAAACGTATGAAAAACTGGGGCTTTACCTCTTTTGGTAATTGGGTTGACCCGAGCTATTATGGTATGAATCGCTTTGCTTACTTTGCGAATGGTTGGATTATTGGAGATTATAAAAAAGTATCATCTGGAAATGATCATTGGGCGGCGATGCCTGACCCATTTGACCCAGATTTTAAAAAGCGGGCTTACAAAACAGTGGAAACAATTGCCGGCGAAGTTAAGAACAACCCTTGGTGTGTGGGTGTGTTCATTGATAATGAAAAGAGCTGGGGTGATCTTCACAACGAAAAAAACCGTTATGGTATTGCCATTCATTCGCTTTCGCGTGATGGTGCGCAAAGCCCTACTAAGGAAGAATTTACGCGTATTTTAAAAGGAAAATATCATAGTATTAAGGCTTTTAATGCTGCTTGGGGGATGACGCTTACTTCGTGGGATGAATTTAATGCTGGCTTTGATGTGGGTGAGCTCACAGAACAAAAAAGACGCGACCTTTCACTATTATCTTATCGTTATGCTTATCGTTATTTTGAAATAGTGCATGATGCAATGCATGAATATTTGCCCAATCATTTATATATGGGTGTGCGCATGGCGCATTGGGGTATGACGCCAGAAGCCATTAAAGCGTCATCAAAGTTTGTTGATGTGATGAGTTTTAATTACTACAAAGAAGGCCTACACAAAGCTTTTTGGCAATTCTTAGAAGAATATGACAAGCCTGCAATGATTGGAGAGTTTCATGTGGGCGCTACATCTGATACGGGCTTGTATCACCCGGGTTTAATTCATGCATCTAACCAGGCTGAGCGTGCACGCATGTATCAAACGTATATGTATTCTGTGATCGATAACCCTTACATGGTCGGCGCACACTGGTTTCAATATATTGACTCACCCATTACGGGCCGAGCTTATGATGGTGAAAACTACAATGTAGGGTTTGTGAATATTGCTGATATCCCTTATGGCGATATTGTGAATGCGGCAAAAGAGGTTAATCGTTCTCTGTATACTCGTCGTTTCGAGCATTAAACACGCTGGGTATTACTAATATGAGGTATTAATAAGAGGCGCAGAAAAATTCATAGAGAACCCTGTCACACTCAAGAGGGGTATACGTAGAAATACGTATACCCCTCTTTTTTTGTATCTCTTATAGTCAAAGCTTATACAAAGACAGGGCTGGACGAATGAATAATATAAAAAACCAATGTCATGCGGTAGGAAAAGTGCTCATCCTTATATTAACTGCCATTCAATTGATGGCATGCGATGGTAAGGTTCTTAAAATTAGCTGGAAAAGTAAGCCGTTGGTCGAATTACATAACGATCATCAAGGCCCTTTATATGTGGCTTATGCAGAAGATAGCGAAGGCTTAAGGCTCGATTATTTTTTACCTTCTGCACCAGAAGGCTGGAGTATTGATCAAAATACGGGAGAAATCTCTTCTCAGAGTCTGATGGAAGGTCACTATGTTGTCGTTGTTGAGGCGCGAAGTGTTAGGCGAGCATCGCAATTTACCGTAGAGTTTACGGTAGTGAAGTCATTATTGCCTGATGTTGATTTTATCTTTCCTCCAGCAGATGCTGAATATGGAGAAACAGAAGGCATCGAAATTCCGTTAAGTGTTAATGTGACAGCACCCATGCCTCACAAAACCGTTAAACAGGTTTTTGCGGTGACAGAAAAAATGCAGTATCCGTTGGAAAAAAATGCTCAAAGCAATACATCATTATGGGCGGGACTGGTTCCGGTTAATACCCCAGCAACCACTTATGATATTAAAGTTGAGTATGAAGAGGGTAGTGCAGATATTGTGGCGGGAATTACCCTGCAAAATAACACTAATAGCAATGATGCCGCAGTGGTAGATCAATCCCAATATTTAAGTGGCTTACAATATGACAGTGAAACCGATACGCTTTATTACACAGAGGGTGAATCAGTTATTGCCCACTCATTGCGCCACAATACAAAAAAAACACTCTGGACCAATAGTGATCCGCTCAGTAGCTTCTATTTTGGTGTTGATGTTCAAGATAATACATTATCACTGCTGAAACTTAATGCTGCGCGTTTTTTGCCAGGCAGCGCTCTTGGAGGAGTATTCGAAGCGCAATCAAGTGATAGAGCCCTTAGTCAGCTTTTGTTGACGCAGGATTCACCTGAAGGAAGCTCACCTTCTTCTGGTAATACGGCAGAAGTATCCGATACCCCGAGCTTGGGCTTTTTTGTTCCGACTGCAAAGAGTGAAAATATTGATCTTGCACTCATTAGAATCGATCTTGATGAGCAGTCTGAAATCATTATAAAAGATGATTTTGAGTTTAATCAAACTATTGGGCAGTTCTTGTTTGTTGATTATGATGAAAAGAATGATCGATTTCACTTGACTCAAAATATCATTTCCGATGACGGGGTGAGTAAGGCTGCATTGAGCATCGATGCAAAAACAGGCAGCGTTGAGACTCTAGTAGAAGGCTCTGATTCAGAAATAAGTTCTTTTCTTATCGCCGATGGCGCAGAAAATTATGCGTTTGACATACATTTTAACCTTTATGGTACGGCAAATGATGTAAGCGAAAGTAGTATGGAAGACAGCGGCGCTGATATCGCAGTGGATAATTATTTTAATGTTGGAATGATCGATAATTTTGATCAGGCTCAACGAGTGGGTGA
>CALIUX010000014.1 GCA_938048505.1 uncultured Pseudomonadales bacterium | reverse complement strand
GTTTTAACGATTTTCTTAGCGGTTTCTTTATCGACCCCTTCTTTAAAGCTCACCTTAACTGTAAAGGTTTTGCCTGTATGCTCAGCCTTGCTGATATCCATGGTTTGATTGTCAACTTTTTGCCTTGTTAGGCAGCTGCGTAAAATATTCAGCATCTGTTCGATTTGAAAATCACCCTCTGCCTTAAGCACAGCATGATCTTGCTGCCAAGCAAAGCTGGCTTCTACGCCCCGGAAGTCAAAGCGTGTGGAAAGTTCGCGTGTGGCATTTTCAACGGCATGGCGCGCGTCTGATGTGTTAATTTCAGAAACAATATCAAAGGATGGCATAAGGTAATGATGCTCTATTATAAAATGGAGTGTAGGGGAAAGCACAGCGCGGTTTATGAGGGATATAAACACCCATATAGCAGTACGCTAGTCATCTGCTGAGCTAGTATCCCTCTATTTTAATGCTTCAGTTGAAGAAGCGCAAAGCTCTACGGGGTGTGCTGAGTGGCGCTGTTAAGCCTCTATGTTCCCAAACATATGATCACCAAAACATGTGATCACCAAAACATATAGCCGCCAAAATATATCAGCAATAGCACCCTTAAAATGTATTGTCCTAATAAATAGAGGCTTTAAATGAGGAAACGGTTGATATTGGCTAACAGATTGCGGCTATCAAGAGGTTTGGGTAATACAACCAGTTGTTCCATTGTTGCAAGTTGAGTGGCTTCTGCATTGTTCGTCACTAAAATAACAGGAACGCGTGTCGCGTCGAGTTCTTCGAGGTAACGGCAAAAGTTGAGTGCTTCTTGCGTATTATCATCATCGAGTACAACAATATCGGGGTTCTGTTGCTGAGCAGTGCTCAAGGCCTCGGTATAGCTATTGGAAATGATTAAGGAGCAGTAACTCATCAATTGCTTCTCAATGAGCAAGCGTGTTTGAGTGTGCCGATCCAGTAGCAGTAGTTTGGGCAGTGGAATATATTGCTTAACGGTTACGCAGTTTCGCCCTTCACCTTTTGAATTGTACAGTGCTTGATCTGCGGCGTGCATCAGTGACAAGGTGCTGCCATTATTAGAGTTGGTCAGGGTTGCCCCACCCACGCTGACAGTGACATGGCTTGTTGTGTCAGAAGCTTCGTGTGTAATGCCGAGAGCCTCGATTGCAGCACGTATAAGTTCGCCAACATGGCGTGCACCTGATTCGGGCGTATTCGCAAGTAGTACCACAAACTCTTCGCCGCCGAAGCGTGCCACCATATCACCGGGGCGGTTGGAGCTTTTTGCAATCGCGGTTGCTACTTGTTTTATGCACTCATCACCGGCTAAGTGGCCATAGGTATCGTTGTAAGCTTTGAAATGATCGATATCAATCAGTAACAGACTGATTGGGCTGCGAGAGCGGTTAGCTTGCCGCCAGTAAGCTTTGCAGCGTTCTTCAAAGGTACGACGGTTGTACAGTCGAGTTAGACTGTCACGCTCGCTGAGCTCGGTGAGTTCTTGGTTTGCACGATTCAGTGCATTGCGCATGGTGATAATGCGCTCCATAGCATGAATCTTGGCCTTGAGTATGACACGGCTAACGGGTTTGATGAGGTAGTCATCGCCGCCAGCATCAATGCCATCCGTAAAATCAGATTCTTCACTTTTGCCCGTAACAAAGATGATCGGAACCCAGTGGTCACCTAGCATCTCACGGATTAGGCGTGTTGTTTCAAAGCCATCGAGCCCTGGCATTTCAACATCCATGATAATCATGTCAACGGCTGTTTTGTCGACGATGTGCATGGCTTCTTCGCCATCTTCAGCCAGTATGGCCTCGTGGCCCGCTTCTGCGATGAACAAGCTCACGGCATAGCGAAGTGTTGCACTGTCTTCGACAAGTAAAATCTTCATTAGGTGCTAGAAGCCCTCTTTATAAAGCCTGTTTGGGTGCATTTAATGCGTTGCATCAAAAATAAGTCTGCTCGTTAAAATGAAGGCAGTGTTGAGTATGTATTCAAGTGCTGGATGCGTATTCATAAATAGCCAACTTATAAAAAGTGTATCACAGGGTCGCTTTTATGTTTGTGCTACGCAGCGCGTATTCGGGCCAGTATTATTATGGGTCAGGGGAGACTAAAGCATTGAATTTAGTAGTATTTACCCCCGTTTTTTGGTAGGTTTGCAGCCTTTTTCGACGGCTATTTAACCTCTATGTCTGACTTTGATGATATTCGACCATACAATGACGATGAAGTGCATTCTACGCTTTTGCGCTTGATTGAAGATTCGGAATTTGTTGATGCTGTGATTCAGCTCAAATACCCTAATCTTAGCCGACTAGTGGTACCCATTGCCCGCCCTTTGACGCGCTTCTTCTTGCGCAAAGAATTAGCTGGTATTACATCTGCTAATGCGTTTCAGGCGAAAATCGAGCCGTACATGGCCAAAAATATAGCCGATACCACAACTCAGTTAACGTCATCTGGGTTAGACCAACTAGAGCCTTCCAAGCCGTATTTGTTCATCAGTAATCATCGTGATATTGCGATGGATCCAGGCTTTGTAAACTGGGTGTTATATCAAAATGGCTATCAGACATTGCGTGTAGCCATAGGTGATAATTTACTGACCAAGCCGTTCGCAAGTGATTTAATGCGATTAAATAAGTGCTTTATTGTTAACCGTAGTGCTACAGCTCCACGTGAAAAGCTCAAAGCAGCAAAGCGCTTGTCATCTTATATCCATCACTCACTCACACAAGATGCGGCTAATATATGGATCGCTCAGCGCGAAGGCCGTGCGAAAGATAGCTTTGATCTGACTAATCCGGCGATTATCAGCATGTTAGCGTTGAATAAGCCTAAACAGATGGCTCTTGGCGATTATATTGCCAGTTTGAATATTGTGCCGGTGAGTATTTCGTATGAACTAGATCCTTGTGATGAGGCCAAAGCTCGTGAACTGACTTTAACCGAGGCTGAAGGTGAATATCAAAAAGCAGAGCACGAAGACGTGCAAAGTATTGCGCGCGGCATCACCGGTCAAAAAGGGCATGTTCACGTTGCGTTTGGCCAGCCACTCGATGCCCGCTTCGAATCAGTTGATGAGGTAGCAAAGTATTTAGATCAACAAATTGCTTTGCAGTATGTGCTGCATCCTTCGAACTGTGCAGCGTATGCATTGCGTTCAGGTGAACCGGTTGATGTAGCGGTAGGTGATAAGGCTGCATCTTATAATGCCGAAGAATGCAAACAGGCTGTTGATCTCTTTGAGGCGCGTCGTTTGCAGTGCCCTGAACAATGGCGTCAGCGCTGGCTCGATATTTACGCCAACCCCGTTCAGGCTAAATTGCATTATCTCCGTAATGACCTTAATCGTAATGAAGAGGCATAGTTGAGAGTCTTTTTTCTGTTTCAATATTTCTAGGCCGCCATTAGGTACCCCTAAATGCTCACAAACGAGTCCAAACAGACTATTCAGCAGGGCTATAGCACCTATCTCAAAGCGAAAGGTCATCAGCCACGCTATGGTCAAAAGCTGATGATCGCAGCGATTGCCCGCACGCTAGGTAGCGTTAGAATGGATAGCGATGGTGAGCGTTTAGGTGAAGGGCATGTCTGTGTGGTGGAGGCCGGTACCGGAACAGGTAAAACCGTTGCTTATTTGCTATCAGCGATTCCCGTTGCACGCATGTTGGATAAACGCATTGTGATTGCAACGGCGACGGTCGCGCTGCAAGAGCAAATCATGTTCAAAGATTTGCCAGATGTTGCGCGCCATAGCGGTTTATCCTTTGATTATACGTTGGCAAAAGGCCGTGGTCGTTATCTGTGCTTAAGCAAGCTTGATAAGCTGCTGGCGGGTGAAGAAGACCCCTATATTCCACTCTATGAAGAGCCTGTCACAGCGACTGATGATGGCGCACTTTATACCCAAATGATCGATAAATTATCATCGCAGCAGTGGGATGGTGATAAAGACAATTGGGACTCAGAAATACCTCAAGAGCAGTGGGCGCGTGTGACAACCGATCACCGTCAATGTACAGGTCGGCAGTGTGCGCATGTGCGAAACTGTGCTTTTTTTAAGGCGCGAGAGTCTTTAGATGATGCACATGTTGTAGTCGCCAATCATGATTTGGTTTTAGCCGACTTAGCGTTGGGCGGTGGGGCTATTTTACCTAAACCAAGCGAGACAATTTACATCTTTGATGAAGCGCATCATCTGCCAGATAAAGCCTTAAGCCATTTTGCGAGCCATACACGTGTGATGGCAACGAATCGATGGCTAGGGCAAACCGAAGGGCAGTGGGCGAATTTCATCGAGCCTTTTGCTGCAGCATTAGGTGTTGTTACGCGTGCACAAGGCATGGAAAAGCTCTTCAAAGATGCACGACGATGCATTGATCTACTGCCGCCGCGCTTACGTGAATACATCCCGTTGATGGATGAAACGCAGCCTGTGGTGCGTTATCGATTTGAAATGGGTGAGGTACCTGCCGATATCGGCGAAATCGCAGCCGAGGCCGAGCAGCGTTTTGGCGAGCTTACTAAGGCGCTTGAACGCTTAACAGATGAATTCAGCAAACTATTAGAAGACGAGCACAGCCCTGTCGACAAGAGCGCAACGGAAACGGCATTTGGGTTGTCAGGGACGTGGTGGACACGTGCCGAAAAAGCACAGGAGCTTTTCCATAGTTTTGCGCACAGCGAAGCAAACCCTAAATGGCCGGTTGCGCGTTGGATGACGTTAGTATCAGCAGGGGAGAGCGTGGATTTTGAGTTGGTGTCAAGCCCCGTACTTGCCTCTCACACCTTGCGCCAGCACCTTTGGGAGCCTGCTTTTGCAGCCGTGGCAACAAGTGCAACGCTGACAGCGCTAGGCTCGTTTGATCGGTTTTCATTACGAGCAGGTATACCGAGTGATGCCCAGTTTGAGGTGGTGCCCAGCCCGTTTGATTATGCGGGTCGTTCAGAGCTACATATTCCTGCTGCAGCCGTTGAAGCACAAAAAGTCGATGAGCATACCGAAAGCCTTGTTGCGCAATTACCCGCTCTACTTAAGGCGCAGAAAGGCGCGTTGGTATTATTTGCTTCGCGTAGGCAAATGCAGCAAGTGCATGAAGCCTTGCCACTTTCCTTGCAAAAATCCATCTTGATGCAGGGCGCTAGTTCTAAACAGCTCTTGCTGACGCAACATAAAAAAGCGATTGATGAGGGTAAAACCAGTATTTTATTTGGCTTGGCAAGCTTTGCTGAAGGTGTTGATTTACCTAAGCAGTATTGTGAGCATGTGATCATTGCCAAGATTCCGTTTGCTGTGCCGGATGATCCTGTAGAAGCGGCAATGGCCGAGTGGATTGGTGAGCAAGGCGGTAATGCGTTTATGCAAATGAGTGTGCCGGATGCGGCCGTTAAACTGGTGCAGGCTTGCGGGCGCTTGCTGCGTACAGAACAGGATGAAGGTACAATCACCATCCTTGATAAACGCTTACTGACAAAGCGCTATGGTCAAGCCATTTTAAGTACACTTCCTCCTTTTAAGCAGGTGCTCAATTGTTAGGTTTACCCTCGTCTCAAGAATTATTAGGAGCCGATGGCCTATTATCTGTAGGTGAAGTATTGGCTGCTACCCCTTGGTGGGCCTATGCTATTTTGATTGGGTTAATCCTGATGGGAATTCGCGAAAGCCGCAACCGCGTGGTCAGTCAATACATCGTATTGGGTACGCCTATGGGTATTGTGATCCTGTCTTTTTTAAGCGTCTTAATTACGTTTGGTTTTTCTAAACCTACCTTGCCGTTTTGGTTAGTGGGAATCAGTCTGACAACCTTGCTCAGTTACCACTTTTTACCAATGCAGCGCGCTGCTTTTCATGTCGACAGCCAGCGCTTTTCAATGCCCGGCAGTGTGCTACCGTTTTTGGTGACGCTAGGCGTCTTTTTTACAAAATATACTATTGTTCTCGTGATGCTTATTGGTGTGACGGCAATAGAGCGTACCGGTGCGGTGTTAGGGTTGAGCTTTTTATACGGTTTATTTAGCGGGCTCTTTTTATCGCGCAGTATCCACCTATGGAAGTTACGTCGGAAAGCCTTATTGACAGCCTATGCATGACGGCTTTTTCTGCTTTCATTCTATTTTTTTGTTTTTTAATATTCTAGCCAATACTTAGAGGCGCTTGTGTCTTTTCAATCAATTATTGCCCATCGTCTTTATCGCACTTCGCCTTCGGCAGAAGTCATGAATAATATCTCGGCGCAGTGCTGGCAATCATCGGGTAAATCCGAGGATTGCATCCGCTCACTGAAACACAGCTGGCTTAAGCGTGGCGGTAAAATGTATGGTCGTTTTAACGATGACCTGAGCGCAAACCCTGTCCCTGCCTGGCTAAAGTCATGGCAAGAGAAAACAATCGGTTTTGAAAAACTCACCGAGCAGTGGCTGCAACAGGCACAAGTTTTATTGGGTCAAACAGAAAGTGTACTAGATGTATATTGTGTCTTTGCCCATGAGGTGCTCGAAGGCCAAGAAAATATGTGGGTGTTTTTAACCGAACATGAGCCAGCCTTTGCGATCAACGGTGACTTAGAGTTAGATGATGCAATCTACTTAGATACAACGCGTTTTTTAATGGCGGCAAAAGTTAATTTAACAGAGCA
>CALIUX010000013.1 GCA_938048505.1 uncultured Pseudomonadales bacterium | reverse complement strand
GAGTTTTTATCCGCTGAGCTCAACAACAGTATTGTGTTATCTGGCAGCGGCTCTGACCGTAACTTATTAGTCGAAGAAAACATTGAAGATTGCGATGTATTCTTAGCCGTTACAAACTCCGATGAAGCTAACATTATGTCTTCTATGCTGGCTAAGCGCCTAGGGGCTGGCAAAGTGCTGACTCTCATTGCCAACAGCGCTTATGTAGACTTAGTACAAGGTGGCGAGATTGATATTGCCATTTCCCCCCAGCAAGCCACAATCGGCAGCTTATTAACCCATGTGCGCCGTGGCGACATTGTGAATGTTCACTCGTTGCGGCGCGGCGCAGCAGAAGCGATTGAAGTGATTGCCCATGGCGATCAAAAAAGCTCTAAGGTTGTGGGGCGTGCCATTGAAGATCTTGACCTGCCTGATGGTGCGACGATTGGCGCCATCGCACGCGAAGTCACCAATGAAGAAGATAAGCGCGAAAATAAAGTCTTGATTGCCCATGACGATACGGTCATCGAATCCGGTGATCATGTGATCGTATTTTTAGTCGACAAACGCTACACCAAAGATATTGAAAGACTGTTCCAGGTTGGCTTTACGTTCTTTTAATACGCTGTAAGCCAGACGACTCAGTAGACATTCTCACCCTTACTCATACTCTAGCGTCCAAAATATTATGCGGCTACCGATTATTTTCAAAGTGCTAGGCGTTTTGCTCATGCTATTTAGCCTGACATTGATTCCGCCTCTTTTGGTTTCCTTATGGTACGACGATAAAAGTCACTACAGCTTTTTATTGGCTTTTTTGATCACCCTGATCACCGGTGTGGTCATGTTTATCCCAAGCTATAGAAATCAACAAGAGATGCGCACACGAGATGGATTTTTAATTACCGCACTCTTTTGGGCTGTACTGGCTATTTTTGGATCACTGCCTTTCATTTTTTCTAACGCAACCAACCTAAGTATTACCGACTCCGTCTTTGAAGCACTATCGGGCTTAACAACCACAGGGGCGACGGTGATTGTCGCGCTAGAGTATTTACCCAAATCGATTCTGTACTATCGCCAACAGCTACAGTGGTTGGGCGGCATTGGTATTATTGTTATTGCGGTTGCAGTCCTGCCTATGCTGGGTATTGGCGGCATGCAGCTTTATCGAGCCGAAACACCTGGCCCAGTAAAAGACAGCAAGCTCACGCCTCGTATTACCGAAACAGCCAAGGCTCTGTTTCTAATTTATTTAACGCTGACGGTCGCCTGCGCACTCGCCTACTGGGTTGCGGGTATGAGCGTATTTGATGCCATCGGGCACGCTTATTCCACGGTGGCTATTGGCGGATTTTCAACTCACGATGCCAGCATGGGGTATTTTAATAGCTCTGCAATCTATATCGTAGCAATGGTTTTTATGGTGCTATCGGGCATCAATTTTGCGCTCCATTTTACCGTATGGCGCGAAAGGACGTTACGCAGCTATTGGCAAGACCCAGAGTGCCGCTTTTATCTCAATATAATTGCCATCGGTTTATTGATTACCATCTCTTATTTGTACTACACAAAAACCTATGGCCTAGGTGGAAGCTTTTTAGAGGGGAGTTTTACACTCATCTCTATACTGACAACAACGGGATTTGGTGTAGCCGACTTTACAGCGTGGCCCACGTTTTTACCGTATTTGATTTTTATGTTCGCGTTTATGGGCGGGTGCGCAGGTTCAACCGGCGGAGGCATGAAGATGATTCGTATCATGCTGATTTTTAAACAAGGTTTGCGTGAAATACATCGGCTTATCCACCCCAATGCATTGATTGCAATTAAAGTGGGAAACAAGACCGTATCCGATAGAGTGGTCGAGGCGGTATGGGGCTTTTTTGCCGTTTACGTTATTTGCTACGTAACCATGATGCTGATTTTGCTAGGAACGGGGCTCGATGTCACAACCGCTTTTACCGCCGTGGGCGCCTGTATCAATAACTTAGGGCCGGGCTTGGGGGATGTTGCTGCGCACTACGGGGATATTAACGATACTGCAAAATGGGTATTGTGCTTTGCGATGCTACTAGGACGCTTAGAGGTCTTTACGCTGCTTGTATTGTTTTCACCTATGTTCTGGCGACGTTAGTTTTTCATCACATAGTATTTAAACCAACAGCATTTAAACCAACAGCGCTTAAATTAACAGTTCTTAAATCAAATATTTTTTAACCCAGTGCTTTTTACCTAAATATGTTTAATTAAGTACTTTTTAATCAAACAATTAAGAAGCCTTATACGCAGCCTTTAAAATTCTGCGTATAAGGGCGCCACGCATTATGCGTGGCGCTGTGCTTGGGTTGCGCCTTTGCGGTGGGACAGGGCAGAATCAAACTTTTTGGCTGCAGAAGAGATAGCAGAATACATATCTTTGTCAGCACTTTGCACCACGACCGGTGCGCCCATGTACTGACTTTTAGCCTCGACACTTTGTTCGTTTTTCTCAACCGTAACGGTAACTGCGACCTCGTCAAGTTGAGGGTGATGACCACTCACCTTGTTAAACTTGCTATCAACTGCTTCGCGGATGCCGTCTGTAATATTGACATGATGACCAGAAAGATTAATTTGCATACTTGTCTGTCCTTTCGCTGTGTTTTTAGTGTGTGTTGCGTTTATTAATGTGTTACCTGTGACTCGAAATTGCAAGAGGAGTTGCTCATTTTCTTGCAATTTCTTTGCCTACTACGTGACCCGTTATCATTCAGAGAATAAAAGGGAAAACCAATTGGTATTATTGCTGTCCAAGGGGCTTCAAAACATGACTCAATCTATTTGCCCTCCTCTGTATTCAATTCATTCATAGGAAGTACTGCGTTCGTTTTGCTAACAATATGACAAAACAATAGCAGCGAGTTGCATTCAGCAGATTAAGTAGTGCTTATAAATAACCAGTGATCAAAGATATTAATCAAATTCTTAAATTTAATGAATATCAAAAAATCACCTGCCGATATGAGCGGACTAAAAAACGCTGCTTAATTTCAGTTTAGACCTTATACAGCGGTTTTGACTGCATCGCTTAGTACTAATCATTATTAAAAAATCAGAATTGGATATATTCTAATTTATAGCTGCCCACGAAACGGGCACACTCATAGCACCTGCTTTTGTATAAATGCAGTTGAAAACAAATGAGTTTTTGAGTCTTGCAAGGTTTATTGATGCAGAGGTTCACACAAAAGCGTTAAGCTCATCTTGAAATATCTCAGCCTCAATTTTTAGATGAAGCGAAAAAAATATAAGCCGTACAATGCCCTCAATATTCCTTAGTGAAGGCATATTTTCCAGAAAAATAATTACTCTCTAAAAGCATCCATTTCAAAATGCTGTATCGTTTTACCTACCATATAAATTCGGCCAGCATAGCGATGCTCACCCGTGCTTGAGAATTCAAATTGATACTGCCGAACCAGTCCCCAGCCACCCCGTGTTAGGCGCTGAAAACGTATTGAAGCCAGCCCGATGCTTTGATCGAGCAGCTGAACGTCATGCTTTTCGCATAATTCTTGAGCGTACCTAAAAGCACGCTCTCTAATGGCTAATTGCTGCCAAAATACCCAGCAAATAAACGCCAACACAATTAAAATAATACTATCTTCAAGGGTCATGCTGTACATCACATATCAATCTGAGAATAGAATACCGAGCTGGCGCTGGCTAGTTCTGGCGCTGACGCTGAGCTTCGAATAGGCAAATACCCGCAGCAACCGAAACATTTAAGCTGCTGACGCTACCGGCCATTGGAATGAATGCGAGATGATCACAGCTTTCACGCGTTAAGCGCCGCATGCCTTTACCTTCTGCACCCATAATTAGTACGAGGGGGCCAGTCAGTGGCGCCTCATACAGACTCATTTCTACTTCACCGGCAGTACCGACTACCCATAAACCTAGCTCTTGCAGCTTATTAAGCGTACGCGCTAGATTTGTTACCGGTATTAAAGGTACAGAGTCTGCCGCGCCACAGGCCACTTTACGCGCGGTTTCAGTCAATGGGGCAGAGTTATCTTTAGGGACAATTACCGCATGCACACCCGCAGCATCTGCAGTACGTAAGCAGGCACCAAGATTATGAGGGTCGGTAATACCATCCAGAACCAGTAAAAAAGGCGGTTTGTTATCCAAGTCATCGAGCAGTTCGTACAAGTAATCTTCTGTATGGCTTTTACCGGCTTTGGCGAGGGCCACAACACCTTGATGGTTGCCCTCGTCAGTCATGCTATCAAGCGTTTTGCGAGGCTTTTCGCTCACCGTAATGCCATGCGTTTTAGCCGCCTGTAAAACCTTTTGCATACGCTGGTCATGCCGCCCTTTAAGCACAAGCAGTTCCAGCACACGCTCAGGGGTACTTTTGAGTACAGATTGCACGGCATGCAAGCCGTAAATAACTTGGTTTTTCATAGATGTCGTTGCTTAACCGTTATGACTACTGCGAATGCATACTTGAAGAATGCATTCGCAGCGTATCAAATGGATATAATAGAGATTGTTAATGTGATAAGTTTATCGTGCGCGGCTAGGTTTTCTTTTTAGTGACTTTCTTTTTGCCCACTTTGGATTTGTCTGACTTTTTAAGCTTGCTTGCATGCTTTGTTTTGACAGTACTTTTTTTATTTTTTGCTTTGCTCTTCTTGGCTAGCTTATCTTTTGTCGCTTTTTTAGTATTTTTAGCACGCTTACTTTTGTACAAAGGATCTTTAGATTCGCCTTCTTTTTCAGAGCCGCCTTTTTCAATACTGCCTTTGCCAGTACTGCTTTTTGTACCGTTTTTTGCTGTATTAGCTTTTGTTGAAGCCTTTACTGAATCTTTTTTAGCAGAACGGGCGACCTTACGCTTGCGAGGCTGTTTGGCATCTAGTTCAAAATCGACTTTACGCTCATCAAGATTCACCTGCGTCACGCGTACCGTAACTGCATCGCCTAAAGCAAAGACTTTACGCGTACGTTCACCCACCAAATGATGGTGCACTGGCTCAAAGTGATAATAGTCTTGCGGCAAGTTCGAAATATGTACCAGCCCTTCAACATATAAATCTTTTAACTCCACAAAAAAGCCAAAGCCCGTTACAGCCGAAATGACCCCACTGAAAACCTCACCAATATGGCTTTGCAGGAACTCACACTTCAACCAGCTCATAACATCACGGGTAGCATCATCGGCGCGTCGCTCAGTCAGCGAGCACTGCTCACCAAAATGACTCATTGCCGATGCATCGTAAGGGTACGTAACCTCTGGCTTCTGCTGCGGTGTTTGCTCATGGCGGCGGACTTTGGGCGCGTCTTGCGTACTGCGAATCACACTACGAATCGCGCGATGCACGAGCAAATCGGGGTAACGTCGAATAGGTGAAGTGAAGTGCGTATAGGCCGCGTAAGCAAGACCAAAGTGGCCTTTGTTTTCTGGCTGATAAACGGCCTGATTCATACTGCGCAGCATCACTGTTTGAATGATATTGGCATCAGGGCGCCCATCCAGCGATTGCATCACTTCTTGATAGCTCGCAGGCGTTACTTTGCCCTGCTTATTCATTTTGATTTGCAGGCCTTGTGCCGCTAAAAAGCTGATGAGGTTCTCTAGCTTTTGCTCTTTGGGTGAGTCGTGAACGCGGTACAGTGCCGGTATTTTCTGACTATCTAAGAAGCGGGCAGAACACACGTTCGCCGCTAGCATGCATTCTTCAATGAGCTTATGCGCATCATTGCGGACAACCGGCACAATTTGCTCGATTTTACGGTTCTCATCAAACTCAATGCGGGTTTCAACGGTTTCAAAATCAATGGCACCACGCTCTGTACGGATTTTGCGTAGTGCTTTGTAGAGGTTATGTAGCTCATCAATATGCGCAACCACATGTGCATACTCTTTACGCAATGCGGCCCGTTCTTTATTACGCGCACTGAGCATATGACCCACCTTAGTGTAGGTCAGCCGAGCGTGACTATGCATGACCGCTTCATAAAACTGGTAGCCACTGATTCGGCCAGCTTCGCTAATGGTCATTTCACAGACCATGCAGAGCCTATCGACTTCAGGGTTGAGTGAACATAAACCGTTTGATAACACGTGCGGCAGCATAGGAATAACATGATCAGGGAAGTAAACCGAATTCCCTCTCACTTGCGCTTCAGCATCCAGCGCACTGTTTGGCAAGACATAATGCGAAACATCAGCAATCGCAACATATAATCGCCAGCCGCCGCTGGGCTTACGCTCACAGTAGACGGCATCATCAAAATCGCGAGCATCTTCACCGTCAATCGTCACTAAAGGCAATTGACGTAGATCAATTCGACCCTGTTTATCTTTTTCTGCAACGGTATCACTGAGTTTACTCGCCTGCTGTTCTACCGCTGCGGGCCAGACATGCGGGATATCGTGCGCTCGAATCGCAACATCAATCTCCATACCTGGTGCCATATGGTCACCCAGTACTTCGCTGATTACCCCTTCCGTGGAGCCAAAGCGGTCAGGCTGCTTAGTAATATCAACCGTAACAAACTGCCCCTCCTTTGCTTTTAATACATTTTCTTTTGCAATAAAGATATCTTGCACAATGCGGGGGTTATCTGGCCGAACACGCGGGCTACCTGGGCCTTCAACATAACGGCCAACCACTTGCCGAGTATGTCGCTCCACCACTTCGACAATGCTGCCTTCACGGCGCCCCTTAAAATCTGCACCGCTGACCCGAACTAACGCTTCATCACCATCAAACACTTTGCGCATTTGGCGGTTCGATAAATACACGTCATCTTCTGCACCCGGCACAATCAAAAAGCCATAACCATCGCGATGCCCGCTGACTCGCCCTTTTAGCAAGTCCATTTTACTCACTGGGCCATAAGCGCCACGGCGGTTGCGAATAACCTGCCCATCACGCTCCATGGCTATCAAACGACGGCGCAAACCTTCTTCTTGATCCTCACCTTCGATACTCAGCTTTTCGGCCAACGCAAACTTGGATAGCGGGCCTTTTGCTTTTTCAAGCGTCTCAAGTATGAGCTCACGGCTGGCAATCGGATTCGCGTAATTACGCGCCTCGCGTTCTGCTGCAGGGTCTTTAGGTGGTGTGTTTTGAGCGGGCTTTTCAGGCAAGTTTTCAGACAAAAGAGAATACCTTAATGGAGAACAGACAGTAGATAAAAGACATATCGTATATCGCTACAATCAGTATACTCGCAAGTGAGCAAAAGTATAATCACAGGGATTGA
>CALIUX010000012.1 GCA_938048505.1 uncultured Pseudomonadales bacterium | reverse complement strand
ATCAGGCGCAGTGATATCGACAATATCATCCCTGTGATTTGTCATGCGCAAAGCACTAATACTGAATATGCAACGCTCGAAAAAGATGGCGATATTATTCGTTCCCCAGATATTGCCATTCGACACTAAGTTTATTCAGCTTTATATGGCAACTATCGTATGACACCTAGCGTATGCACCTAAGTAGAACCTGCCCTATCCGACCCGCTTGAGTCTCTAGATTAAAGCGGGGTTGGGCTTTCAATTTTCCATGCAGATCTCAATGCAGTTTTCAATAACGTGTGTGTAAGCACTTGGTGCGCTATACAAAACTGGCAGTTAGTTCATCTTGTGCAATACTAAAAAGAAAACGAATACTTTATTCGCTGCTGTATAAAAAGGTGACTGAAAATAACCCGTACAGCAAGGCTTATTGGCAACTGCTGGCAACACTATGGACCTTCACAACGAGAGACTCAAACAAGTCATCGGACGTACTCTACGGCAGATAGCAGCTTTTCAGCTTGCTCAGTATATTAATAGCGAATGGCCTCAAGTCATTGAACTGTCGGATTATAAAGCGGGGCAAGTGCTTGCTAACGAGATGATCTTGATTACGGTGTCATCCTCAAGCTTAAAGATGCTATTTAAGCTGCACTTTAACCCTCTGCAAGCCAAATCACACTTCGCTACACGAATCGCTCAATCGCAGAGCACAACCCAATCTGAACACCATCATAATGATGTCGAAAAAAATGCACCGCTATGTCATAGAGACATCGACTTTATGAAAGAGCTTTCAAACCGGATTTGTGGTTGCTTTAGCAGGAAGATCGCCGAAATCAATATTGAATTAGGTTTAAGCATTCCTCTTTGCACAAAAGGCTACTATGAAATTTATTCAGAATATCATAACCCGGGTAGTACATTTATTCGCTTTAATGACTGCTGGAAATTAAAAGATATGTTTGGTGAATTATATTGTAGCTACACATTTGAAGTCACCGACGATGCTATTATTCAGCCGCTTTTTACCCTCACAAATGACTTACCGTCAAATCATGGTCAGATTGAATTCTTATAGCCTGTGGCGAATGACCTGAATAACATCTTCCCCCAAAATCATCATGAGTAATCCATATGGTCAGCACTAACGCATTGCTAGCGTCTCAAAATATGCTGGCTTTACTCGAAAAAGCGAATCATCACACTGAAACCATACTCGATGAGTTGCCTAGTATTTTTGCCATTATCACTGAAGAGGGTGAAATCATTCGTGCTAACCAAGCATGCTGTAGCTTGATAGGAGAGTCGACTGACAGCGTGCTTAAAAAGAATTTAATTTCTGCTTTAGATCAAGAAAATCAAGCAACTTTTCATTATTTTTTTAATAAAATAAAAACAGAAAAACTTACTCGAGAAGTAAATTTTAGAGCAGATATACATCCTCCAATAAGTCATAAGACAAAAAAAATAATCTGGAATATTTCTACTCCTTCAAAGAATCAGCGAACAAAAAATCGGTTTGATAATGATGCTTATAAAGCCCTTTATTATATCACTGGAGAAGATTGTAGCAGCATATATGACTCAGAAACTAAGTTACTTGGCATTTTTGAATGCTTACCCTTAGGCATAATTATGCTTGATAATAGCGGTCATATAGAAGAAGTTTTAACGCACCATACATCTGTTATTATAGGAAAAAGCTCATTAAAAAATAAGCACATTTCTGATGTATTTTCATCATTACACCCTTCTACTATCGAATCTCCCACTAGCAATTCTTCTACTGCCTCGTCTATTGTTCATAGTTACGGTGAAAAAAATGATTTTTCAGACCTGATATCTTGCATTAATCAACCTTTAATTTTTTTCAACAAAATTGAAAAAAAAATTAAAAACACTTTTAATTTAAAATCAGAAGATAAAAATCATAAATCAAAATGGATACGACTGCACTATCAACCTATCGTAAAAAATAATGTGATAGAAAAATTTATGATCATCATCAAAGATGATACCGAGTCAGTTACCTTACAGAATGAAAAAAAACGCATCAATGAAATAGAGCGACACAGCAAAGCACTTTATGAATCAGCAATACGTGATCCACTGACAGGTTTATATACTCGTTTATATATGGAAGATGGTTTTAATATGCTGCTCAATGGCTTTGATTTTGGCAGTATTAATGCAATAGATTTAGTCATATTTGATATTGATGATTTTAAAACTATTAATGATAGTTATGGTCACACCATAGGTGATCATGCTATATCGATAGTCGGAAAACAGATTTTATCGCACTCTATATCAGGCAGCATTGCTATTCGATATGGTGGGGACGAATTTCTAGTGATGCTACCTAAAGAAAACACTCATGAACCAGCTGGTAAGCACTTTGCTGAGAAAGTGAAATGCGGTGTAGAGAATATAAAATTTGGCGTTAATCTTAACAACAACCACATAAGCAAAATTGATGAGAAGCAAACATTAACATCTATTAGCCTGAGTGGTGGTGTCATTTCATGTCAAAAAGGCGAAAATATTATGGCTCTCATAGCAAGAGCAGATCAGTATTTGTATCAGGCAAAAAAATTAGGCAAAAATCGTATTAATTGTGAATATGACTATACAAAAAATATTACCGTGTAATATCACCTTTATAGGAGTTACTTACCTATGCCAACTATTTTAGTTGTCGATGATTCAGATATTATGCGCGATCAAATCAGTACTGACCTAAAAGCAGAAGGCTATTCTGTCATTGAAGGGGAAAACGGAGAATCAGGCTTAGAAAAAGCCATGATGCATGATTTGGATTTAGTCATCACCGACTTTAATATGCCAAAAATGGACGGGTTATCCATGTCTATGCGATTAAACCCACCCGAAAAAGAGCAAAAAACACCCATATTTATGCTCACAACACAATTTAGACCCGACCTTAAAACCTCTGCAAAAGAAGCGGGGGTCATTGCTTGGATTATAAAGCCTTACAATAGAGAGAGCCTTATTAAGGCTACACAAACGATATGCGGGCTCAATAGTCTCGATTAATACTCGACTCCTCTATCGAGTCATGCAAATAACTATGATCAAATAACTTTAATTAAAGAGCTCTAATTAAATAATCCTAATCAAATAACTTTGGTCATATAATACAGACAAAAAAGCAGCCTACATAGGCTGCTTTTTACTACTGGTATGTACGGGTAACTATTAGTTAGTGCGTATCACTTCACGGCTCATATTAAACACTTGAAGCGCAACACTACTCACATGGCCACCTGCTTGCTCAAAGGTAATCTTAATATCATTTGACGCAGCAAGGTCAGCATAATTCACTGGAATTTCGAGTACACCAAAAAAGGTATCACGGCCTTTTGAAGGAAACAAAGTACCGCCTTTTGATTGATCATAACCCCTATAATCAAAGTCGCTTGATATCGCAACCGTCTTACCGTTCAACACAATACTTGATGGCATAACGGCTAACGTATGATCACGACCAACACCTAAACGCAGTATTGCTTCACCCTCACCACCCGGTGTAAACCCATCCAACGAAACCCTATAACTTTGCTCAACATTTGCTTGAATAGGCTGCTTAGAAACGGGGGCATAATGCTTAATTTCTTGCGATGTGCCATTCATTTCAATGGTATTGTCATAAGTCACTTTAATGATTGCAGTCGCTTCAGTACCAAGAACAAACGTATCAGGCAGAGTCGTAAAGGCTTCTTCTGTTAGGGTAACAGTACCATCACGCTCTGTACCATTAAGATACAAATGCTTGATTTCAACTGTGTTAACCGTATTACCATTATCACCTAAGAAGCTTAGATCCAGCGTTTTATTTTCAAATTCTAAGCTGTTAACAATGACATACGCTATTTTGTCATCCACATAGGCATCCACCAAAATATCAAGGTCTTGTGACCACGAATCAATACGGGTACCTTTTACATCCGACCAAAGCTCATAAAACTTGACGGTATCGGCATAAATCCACTCACCCGTAGAAGAAGCTGGCTCATCTGCTTGACGCATTAAGCGCCAGTAATAAGGAACCGACTCGCCATCTGCAAATTTTGGACAGGTATTATTTTTGGTATTACGACCCCATTCTGCTTTAGCGACAATAAAGGGAACTGTTTTAGCAATTACATTCGGGCGTTCCATAAAGGATATCATCATCGAATTAATCGCTTTGATCATACGCCAGTCTCGCTCAGACGACCAAGGCTGACAAAAATCACCATGTAACTGCGAGCCGTATTCTGAAATAACCCAAGGCTTAATTTCACCTAGTTTCTGCATCGAATAACGCTCAAGCATATCTAGGGTCGCTTCCATATTGCTGCCTTTTCGATATTGCTCAGAGCGATTGAAATTAGGGAAGTCATAAAGGTGAATAGAAAAGAAATCCATCTGCTCACCTGCAGTATCAATAAACAGCTGATCACGCTCCTCCCACTCCTTAAAGTTATTTACTTCATAGTTAGGAAATGCGGTGGTGTAGCCACCAATCATGACATCGCTATTAGCGGGATTTTTACGAAATTCGATTGCAGCACCTTTATGGTAATCAAAGATCTTTTGAACAGTAGGCACTGCATTTGCCGGCACACGTTGGAAATTCACTGGCCCATCAATTAAGTCAAAAAGGGGCTCATTCATTAACTCAAGGTATTTAGGCTTAGGGGCTCCCCATGGCTGACCTTCTATAGCAAGCATATTGGCTTGACTGGGTAATACAACGTCTGCTTCGCCTTGGTTAAATAAGCTGGCTAAGAAACTTGCCATAAATTCACCAACTGCCGCGCCAAACGGCTCACTTGCCGTATCCGCTGTTGAGAAGCTCCAGTTTAAATTACTGTCACCCGAACGATGCCGAATAACGCTTTTGGGGTCACTCTCTCCGCCAGGCCAATAAGGGTGAGATTGTGCCGCAATGATACTGTCCGTATCGCGACTAGAAAGCGCGCTGATCGTTTTATCAGCAGCAGTGGTGTAACGATAACGTGTATCGCCTCCAAGAGCTGACATACTGAGGTCGTGAAAGGTCTGCCCTCGTTCTGAGCCATCAACTGGCGCACGCAAGACTCGACCAGAACGATTAGGGTCTTCCACTACATTGCGAAGAACAAATGCCATGTTGCCGGTATTCCGACCAAAATAAACATCTAAATCATTAGCAAAGGATGTAGCAAGATTATTACCTAACGCATTTTTCGCACCATTACTGTGTGCCTGCGTAGCGCCATCTTCCCAATCCGGCTCATTGTGCGCGGCATGAATCGTAATAAACTTACGCCGATCAAACTCAGAGACATCACCTACGGAGTGAACTAGGTCTAAATTCACATCGACTTTGATCGGGTCACCCGTACCAACAAGACCTGAACCATTTGAAGCTAAGGAGCTGCTAGATAAGCCTTCCATTGAGCTCTCTGCTGCTGAACTGACTGAGCTCTCTACTACTGAACTGTCAGAAGAGGTGCTACTTTGTACAACCACCGCACTACTCGATTGTTCAGATACACTGGAAAGCGAGGAGGAGGTTGGGGTAGAGCCGCCACCTCCGCTACCGCAGGCAGTTGTCAAAATAGCTGCACTCGCTAACGCCATCGACTGCGCTAGCCGGAATTTGCTCGGTAATGTTGTCATTATTATTCTCCACTAAGTATAAAAGAGTGAATGATGAGGTGAGCGTAATCTTTAAGAGGTGCCAACCTGAGTAGCTATCATGTACAAAGTTAAATTGCGTTAAATGCAATCTAACTTAATGCAAACAAAGCCGTTCACCGTATCCAAAAACATCTTGGATATGCTGAGGTAAACACAAGGTTTTAAGGGCAATAGTGGAATAAGGATAGGGGATCATATAATCAGCGCTATACGATCAATCTAAACAATACTCCACATCTATTTTTTGCTGGCTATTATTTGATACTGGCTATGCTTTTTATTTTTATTGCTAACCAGCTATCAAATATAGGTCAAATAAATGACTAATTGGCCTATAGCATGCTTTCTAAAATTAAAATAATCAACTCTTGATCGACTAACGATCGATAAGTAAATGATGAACAGAAAGTAGTCTTAATGACTATAAAAAAGGCTTTAATGCGCAAACGCACGCCCCTCCCGATCAGTTTAAGTCAGTCAAGAAACATCGCACTTTAGGCATATTAGCTTGATAATAAACCGGTAGAATTAACTCGTTTGAACTTATACCGATCATCACCGTAAGATGGTGTATAGACAACGACGGGAAGCCCTATTATGACAATTGACTTTGTCACCACCATGAGTGATGTTTCAGCAGAGCAGTGGAATGCGCTCTGGCAAACCTCTTACCCTTTTATCCAATATGAATTCCTTTTTGCGTTAGAACATTCTGGTTGTGTTTCGAGCCAATCGGGCTGGCAACCTCAGCACATTATTATTCGAAAAAACTCTAAATTGACAGCAGCTATGCCGCTTTATGTCAAAACTCATTCTTATGGTGAATATGTTTTTGACTGGCAATGGGCAGATGCTTATCACCATCAAGGCTTGGCTTACTATCCAAAGCTCATTAACGCGATACCGTTTACGCCTGCTACAGGCCCTCGCTATATCGCCCAAGACAATGAAGCAGTCTGCTCACTCAAAGAAGGCCTGAATACACTCATACAAGCTCAGAAACTATCTGGCGTCCATTCATTATTTGGAGAGCGAGATAGTGCGATAAAAGACATTATGGGTGATAAACCTCTTCAGCGCATGGGCTGCCAGTTTCATTGGTTTAACCAAAACTATGCAGACTTCGACGATTTTTTATCTTTTTTTAGTTCAAGAAAACGTAAAAATATTAAAAAAGAAAGAGCAAAAGCGAATAGCCACGGTATTGAAATCACCCGCGCACTCGGAGCAGAGCTCAGCTCCACTGACTGGCAAGCTTTTTATCACTTATATGCCCGTACCTACATAAAACGCAGCGGGCATACGGGTTATTTAAATGAGCAGTTTTTTCAAGAAATTGGGCAACGGCTTGCCGATAAAATCATGATGGTAAGGGCTTATGATAGCGATACATGTATTGCCGCTGCGCTCTATTTCTTTGATGACAAAACACTCTATGGGCGCTATTGGGGAGCACATGAAGAGTACGACAGCTTGCATTTTGAATGCTGTTACTATCAAGGTATTGAGTTTGCCATCGAGCAAAACTTGCAACGATTCGACCCAGGAGCCCAAGGCGAACATAAGATTCAACGCGGTTTTACGCCCGTTTTAACGCAGTCCTATCATTCGCTTACTCAGCCTGGTTTTCACTCTGCAATAGCGTCTTTTCTAAAGGTTGAACAGGGCCATATTAGGCAATACTGTGCGGATGCTCGCACGCTTTTACCCTTTAAAAATGATATTGTAATAGCGGATGAAAACATTTTAATTGACACATAGGTTTGGCTCAAATGAATCACTTTTTAAAAACCGTTAAAAAACAGTGCTTGGCGCTATGCATAATGGGAACAGCCTCATTATCTTGCTCAGCAGACTGGGCAGTTGATCCATCTGGTTCATCTGTTCATTTTGTTAGTATCAAAAATAATATCATTGGCGAAGCCCACCAGTTCAATACAGTAAGTGGTGACTACCTTAATGGACAGCTAAGTGTAGAGATTAGCTTGGCCAGTGTCGAAACGGGTATTGCTATTCGTAACGAGCGCATGCAAGAGCACCTTTTTGAAACACAGCGTTTTCCTAAAGCCTCTATTCGCGCCAATATCGATAAAAAAATTGCCAAGGCGTTAAAAACTGGGCAAAAGCGTGTGCTTGATGTGCCTTTTACACTTGATTTACACGGGCATACCGTTGAGCTAACGGCTAAAGTCGAAGTGGTTAAATTGCGAAAAGGCGTACTGAGCGTCAATACCATCTCACCCATTATGCTGAGCGCTACCGATTTTGGGCTGGGAGCAGGCATTGCCACATTGCAGAAATTAGCAGGCTTAACCAGTATAGCGACCAGCGTGCCAGTGAATGCCACGTTACACTTAATTAAGAAGAAGTAAGTCGCTGCTTTCGAGCCTTATACTTTAATATTTGCTCAGTACAGAAACGATGCTTATGAGGTGAATCACGATTCATCTCATAAGCATCAAATGATGGATAGCGTTGTACATAACATAACTTGTACATAGCATAAACAGTTACAGAAATAGCGAGCCAAAAGGAACCTAAAACGGGCCTACGCTACTCAGTATTCTGACTAATATCTCCTGCAATATCGCCAATTTCAGCCAGAGCTTTGTCCACTGCATTCAGCTCTTCACAAAGAATAATAAATAAATCCGTTGGCATCAGGCCTTTAGAAACCTTGTTTCGCAAATGCTCTGAGGTAAGCTGGATACCACGCTGTTCGAGTTTTGCAGACAGTTGAGGGTATGTGGTGCCCCTCAGGGTCATAAGGGATCTTAAATAACGGGTCATAGCTGTTTTATAAGGTTGAAGGGCTATTTTGTTATTAACACTCTTTTCTTGTCCCATAGGGCTATCCAAATATCAATTTATCGTGTAGATTTAGACAAATAGTATCTTATAAGTTACTATTTGTCTAAATCGGATGTTTAAACACTCTATTTTATTACTTAGGAACATACGTTATGCCTTGGACAATTGACGATTTATACGCCCTAACCAACGCCCAAGAAGAGTGGGTAGTAGAAAAAGAAGGAGAGTGCCTAGCCATTGCAAATGATGAAGGTATAGAAGCTTTTTTGTATGCCGGTGATACGCAAATCATCGTAGAAAGCCTGTTATTCCCTCAATCAGCAGTTGTTGATACTCACATATTGAATGAACTCGTCTTGAAAACGCATCAACTTGTGCCTCTAAGTACTGTTGGTATTAGCCAGATTGCAGGCGAGAACTATTACGTTGCCTTTGGCGCGCTCTCAAGCGATAGCCAAGAAGATACATTGTTAGAAGAAATTTCTGCTTTGTTTTCAAACGTCCCTGAATTTATTGAATTATATGAAGAACACCTCAAAACGGAGAATGTAGCATGAGCTTATTAAAAATTTGGACAGCCATTCGCGGTGCCACTAATGAAGGCGTAGAAGCCGTTGTTGATAGCCAAGCGTTACGTATTCTTGACCAAGAACTGCGCGATGCAAAAAATGAGTTAATCGCCTGCGACCGCAACCTGACAACACTTATGGCAAAAAGAAAGCTTGCCGATAAAAAAGTCAGCGCCATCAACAGCGATATTCAGAAATATACCAGCAGTGCAATCAGTGCAAGTGAAGCCGGTGATGAAGCGCTGGCCATCGAGTGTGCCGAGCGCGTAGCTGAGCTTGAAAACGATCTGGCAACCGAGCAAAGCATACTCGATAGCTTTAAAACCTCAGAGAATACGCTTAAAGGCAATATCAAAAAAGCCAAGGCCAATGTGCAACGCATGGAGCAGCAAATTGACCAAGTCAAAGCACAAGAGTCAGTACATAAGGCACAAGCCGCTGTATCGTCTCGTCATGCTGGCGCTAACAGCAAAGTCAATACCGCATTGAATAGCTTGGAGCGTATTAAAGAGAAACAAGCGCAGCGCAGCGCTGAGCTAGAAGCCGCAGATGAGCTGGCTTCAGAAGAAGGGGGCTCTGCATTGGATGCACGCTTAAAAGCAGCAGGGGTTATGCCTGGCGGCCAAGCAAGCGGTAAAGATAAACTTGCACAACTCTTGGCAAAAAAATAAAAACCCTTATCATAGCTAAAAACACTGCATGCATGATCAATCCCAATGCTAAGGCAATAGGGGTATTTTAAGAAAATATAATTAAAGGCGTTCCGCTCATTGTGAACGCTTTAATTCAGTGAACGCATGCAGTGAATTTCTTTGTCGTATTTGAGTCGTATTGAAAACGGTATAAGCAACAAAATATGTTTGCTATACCGTTTTTTAGTTTACGATTATTGAGAAAGTAAGGATATGCAAGAGTGCTATTCAAACTAGGTCGTTTGATCGCGGCCGCTTTACTAGAAATATCTGTTGCTGAAGCGCTTCTTATTGCATTGCTGTATGCAATCATCTCCTATAGTGGTTTATCTCTCGCGGGTGAGCAGGCTTTAGTGAGTCACTTACCAAACTATCTGTATTGGCTCGTCGTCACGGCATCCACTGTAGGTTATGGTGATTTATCACCCACAACTTCACCAGGTAAGCTTTTCACAGGCTTTTTTATCATCCCGGTTGGCTTGAGCTTATTTGCTTTGCTGATCACACGCTTTACCTATTTTTTAACCCATACCATCTCTCGTCGTCACAAAGGTTTGTCTATGGTTCGTGATAAAAACCACTGCATTATTATTGGGTGGAATGAATCCAGAACGCCCCGATTAATCGAGCTACTGACCTCCAAAAATAATGGGCTCGACGAACATATTGTTCTGTGTAGCGAGGTTATGAATGAAAACCCTCTGCCCAAAGATGTCGAATTCATTAAAGTCAGCAGCTATTTAAATGAGCAAGAAGTCATGCGCAGTGGCATTGTGGATGCGAACCGTATTTTAATCGATCTCGCATCCGATGACGCCACTCTCACGACAGCGCTACTCTGTGACAAACTGAATCCCGATGCGCACAAAACGGTTTATTTTCAAGAAGAGAACCTCGGTAAGCTACTCAAAATACATTGCCCGGATATTGAAGTGATTCCTTCGGTATCGATGGAGCTTCTTGCTCGTGCCACACTTGATCCCGGATCGTCCTCCATCCATCAACAGCTGCTCGATAGTACCGATGGTATCAGCCAGTTCAGCGGTGAGTACAGCGGTGAAGACACAACATTCGAAACGCTTTTTCATCACTATAAACAAGCTCGCCATGCGACACTGATTGGCTACCGCAAAAAAGATGACACACACGTTCTACTAAACCCAGCCCTGACCGACCGTATTCATAAAGGCACCATTCTTTATTATTATGCTGGCGCTCGGCTTACCCATCATTCGGCCCCACATTAATTCGCTGGAGACACCCATGTTTAGCTTCTTTAAGAAAAAAGAGACTCCTGTCGAAACACCTAAATGTTTAGGTTTAGGCATTGGTCATAGCTTTGAAATCGACTCACTCTTCTTACGGCTTATTTCACCAGAACTTGTAATAGAAGAGGCCGCCACTACCTACATTATTAGTGCAGTGGGTGTTGTAGAAATAGAAGGTACAACCATGTATCGATTTTACACAGACGATGATGCCTTTTTACAAATTGTGGTCCAAGGCGGCACCAGCGCAGAACATGTACTCGATGTAAAACTCTTTCATTACTATCAGACGCGCGATATGAGCCATAAGCCCAGCTGGGAATCATTGCTCAATGAAAAGCTGGGTACACCAGAATATGCGCTAGAAGGGCATACCTATCAACGTGTATGGGAAAGTGATACAGACTACCATCAGCCAGTGCATATGCGTGAAGCCACCTATGACAAAGAGGGAGCCACCTCAACAACCGATCAATTTACGATGTTGTTTGAGCGCCCCATCAGCCATGATACAACTGAGTCACTGTTTTTATCGGCTGAAGAAAGCCTATCTCATGATAATATCGAGCGCTGTTTTGTCCTCAGTACCGGTATTACTTTGACGCCAACACAAATAACGCTTCATGGATAACAGTTATTTTTATCCACAATCGTTTTATTCAATCGCTCAACTCACACCTCAATTTAATTAACTAATAGGCAATACTATGGATTTTTCAGCCCAGATTGCAGGCTTGCTTAATTTTTCGTTGTACTTTGCAGTATCAATTGTATTTGTACTGGTCTTTAAATATGTTTATGCATTGGCAACGCCTTATGACGAATGGAAGCTCATCAAAGAACAAAAGAGTTCGGCGGCCAGCTTAGCTTTTGGTGGCGCGATTATTGGATTTGCTATTGCATTAGGCAGCGTAGTCAGCAACTCAGTTTCTCTTTTAGATTATGGTATGTGGGCTATTGTCGCACTCATCGCACAACTTATGGCTTTTGCTTTAATACGCTTTATTTTTATGCCAAAAGTCTCTAGCCGAATAGAAAATGGCGAAGTTAGCGCAGGCATTATTGTTGCAGCAACCAGCATTGCTGTAGGGGTTTTAAATGCGGCTTGTGTGACATATTAAACGAGGCCATGACAATGAAAAAAACCAAGGATATTCAGCTTAATCACCTTAGAAAAAAGCAACCGCTCAAGCCAATAAAGAGATTATCATTGGCTATTGCGGCTTTATCGCTCGCTGCATGCTCGCAGAAACAAGAAGACGTTGTATTTGTTAACAGCCCCGAGCAATGCGCCAGTGATACCAACCTTTCGTTAGAAGACTGTACGATTGCTTACAAAAAAGCCTTAGAAGAAGCCGAAAAAACCGCACCCAAATACAGAAGTCGCGGTGAGTGTGAGATCGACTTTGGTGATGAACGTTGCCAGCGTACATCTTCAGGTAGTTTTATGCCGTTTATGGCCGGCTTTATGGTTAGTCAACTCATGAGCTCTGCCATGCAGAGTGGTCGATACCACGGCAGCTACAGCCCTGGTTTTCACTACCGCAATTACTACAGCTCAGACCGCAACAAGATCATGACCTCAAACGGCCATGTCATCGGTAAACCGGGCCAAAAGAACTACCGTGTTAGCAAAGCAGCGCTCAAGCCCAAACCTAAAACCCTGACAACCGTAAAACGCGGTGGCTTTGGCTCCACGGCTGCGGCTAAATCCAATTGGGGTGGCGGCCGATCTTCTGGCGGCTGGGGCGGTTAAACATGTTTAAAATGCCCATCCAAGAGCGTACAAATTGGCAAGAGCTTGCTGAAGAGTTTGGCTTCCAATTCCATACACTGTATGGCGAACGCTACTGGGATGAGCGATCTTATTATCAGTTTTCACTAGAGCAAATAGAAAACGATTTAGAGCAGCCTACTGAAGACATCCATCAAATGTGCTTAGCCATTGTGGATAAAGTCTTAAAAAGTGAAGAACTTTTAAAACGATTTTGTATTCCTGAAAAATATTGGGACTTTATCCACAGCTCATGGAAGAACGGTGACCCCAGTTTGTATTCAAGGCTCGACTTTGCCTACGACGGCAAAAGCCCCGCAAAGCTCTATGAAAATAATGCCGATACCCCAACCAGCGTATATGAAACCGGTTTTTGGCAATGGCTATGGTTAGAAAACCATGTAGATGCCGGCACCCTGCCGCGCGGAGCAGACCAATTTAATGCCCTGCAAGAAAAGCTCGTTAATCGCTTTAACGATCTTCAAACTCTAACACCCGACCGCCTATTACACTTTGCCTGTTGCGAAGGCTCCACAGAAGACAGGGGTACTGTTCAATATTTAGAAGATTGTGCAAAGGCAGCAGGCTTATCAACGGCCTTTGTTCATATCGAAGAAATAGGGGTTAGTGACACACAGCAATTCACCGATATACATGATCAACAAATCACATGGATGTTTAAGCTCTACCCCTGGGAGTTTATGTTTGAAGAAGAGTTTGGCAGTTACCTAACCCACAACAACTTACGTTGGTTAGAACCCCCCTGGAAAAGCATTTTATCAAACAAAGGCTTACTACCTATGCTCTGGAAAGAGTTTAAAGGCCACCCTAATTTATTACCGGCCTTTTTTGAAGATGAGTTGCATCTGGCTAGCGATATTCCTTCCCTTGTCAAAAAGCCCTTATTCTCACGCGAGGGGGCTAACATATCGATCATTCAGAATGGTCAAGAAACCACTGCATCACACGGGCCTTATGGTGAAGAAGGGTTTATCTATCAAGCCACTCATCCATTGCCCAAGTTTGGCGAAAATCATACTCTTATAGGCAGCTGGCTAGTTGATGATGAAGCAGCGGGTATATCGATTCGAGAAGATAGCGGCCCCATCACACAAGATATGAGCCGCTATTTGCCGCATATTATCGTTTGATCGCTATCGATCGACTGATTCTATCATGCAGTAAGCGGCCATCATTTAAAAATAAATTAACCCACACCGTGATTTTAAAACTAAGTGTAGAAATGCAATATATGAGTTGGCGAAGTAAGGCGTGAAGTATATTTAATCTCCTCCCTTTGTAAGTCGTCACTTTAATACCAAACAGTACTTTTCCCAGACTACCTTGCATAGGAGATGCTTCCATCATTGCATTCATAATAAGGAAAAACCCAATAAGTGAAATAAAGTGATCGCCGATATTATCACCATTGAGCAATGACGAAGAGACAATGACATATAAGATAATGTCGATCATATTAGCGAATATACGCTTATAGTATCCCGCCTGCTCTATAGGGCCCTTATGTCTTGGCTCAACAGACCATTTTATAGGGGTTTCTTGATTATTTTGACCATCAATTAAAATATCAAAAATAGAGTAGATATTTTCATATCCATACTCTTCCTCATATTTTTTTTCTTGGTCACTCCAACCAAAAATATTATCAAGATAAAGTAAGCTGGATTGTCTTGCCTTTGGCTTTATTTTATTATCATGAAATAAAGCCAAAATTTGTTGAAAAACATAATCACTGTAGCCAATTCTAAAATGAATATCGTATAGCTCTTCATAACTCGTTATAAACTGCCAATCATCTGGTTTATCCGTTTTTAGCATTTTATTAATAGCGCTTTCGGTCAACTGAATCAGTGACTCTTTCGCTTTTTCTAAGCTATCTTCAGAAAATATTGTATCTTCATCATCTCCGATATGACCAAGCTTTATTGAGTCCTCACCTTCTGGAGTACTAGATTTCAATAATTCAGTATCAGTAGTTTTAACGAGATTATTTTTCTGTGAAGAAACCGTTATTGAAGAATGGTTTTCTTCTTGTTTATCTTGATTACTTTCGTCTTGGTCATCATAGTCAAGCTGATCGATTGATGACCGGCTGTCTGAGAGTAAATCACCTTTAGAAGCTTCTTCGATATGATCTATTTTTTCATCAGAATAGTGTTGCTGCTTAGACAATTGTAAGCATTGCTTATAAGCGTGATTCAATTTACTAAAACCTGCTGGATCTTCATCTGGCCTATGCACTTTAAGTAAAGATGCATAGGCTTTTTTGATCAGAGAAGCATCACCCGTTGGCATAATCCCTAATGTTTTCCAGCAATTCATTAGAATAAAGTATCCTTTTCAATAGAATCTAGAATCGCTTCGATTTTTTTAGCGCCTATTTCAATATCTCTGAGTACTTGTTTTTCCAGCAAGACCTCAAAGTCATTAATCAATGACCCTAAATACTCTCTCCGATCATCAAGAGAACTTTCGTAAAGTCGTTCGGCTCTAGCAAGTAATGCTCGGTTAGTTTCTGTATCACGAGGATGAAATTTTAAGTGCTGAAGCTTTTCTTGAGATTTTTTGATATCTTCTTCAGAAAGAGAATCTGGTGAGTTAATAATGGTTTTATTAACAATCAAACCGGTTGAATCCACTGTCACATCTACTTCAAGTAAACCATTCATATCATAGCTGTAACGAATCGTGATTGTTTCTTTTCCTTTAGGCGCTTTAGGAACTTTTACCTCTATATCGCCTAAAAAAATATTATTTTTTACCAACCTCGACTCGCCTTGATAAATCCCAACAGATACCACTTTTTGATTATCTTGAGCGGTCGCAACTGTACGTTCGAAACTAACAGGAACCGTCGTATTTCGCTCAATAATTGGTAGGAATATATTACCTTGCTTACCGTGACGGTCAGCATGATTTAATACCCCCGTACCCAAAGAATAGGGGCAAACATCGGTTAGAACAACATCGTCAAGATCGCTGCTTTTTTCTTTTAAACCTGCCTGTATTGCGGTACCCATTGCCACAACAAGGTCAGGATCAATATGGCCAGAAGGCATGCGCCGAAACATTTTGGTCACTAGCGAACGAAATGTTTGCATCCTAGTCGCGCCACCCACTAACACCACTTGACTAATATCACTAGGCGATGCGCCACTATCACGCAGTGTTTTTTCAATCGGAAACCGAATACGATCAAGCAGTGGTGCAGCCATTTCTTCGAAAATCTCTCGCGTCAATGTCCATGATTTATCTTGCTGTTTTAAGCTTTGCTCAACAACAACCGTTTGACGAGCACTCAGCGCATGCTTAGCATCATTTAAAATACTATAAATGTGCTGTCTTTCTGCGATGGTCAATGAATTGATATTCAGTCCATTAGCTTCGAGGAATTTTTCCACAAGAAAATTCGTAAAATCCTCACCCCCTAAAAAATTATCTCCAGACGAAGCGTGGACTTCCATTACACCCGCAAAAAATTCGACTAGCGTGACATCAAATGTCCCACCGCCTAAATCTAAAATCATAAATTGGGTTTCGTCTGCGCTTTCATGTAAGCCATATACCATGGCCGCTGCAGTCGGTTCATTAATCAATCGCTCAACCTGTAAGCCTGCTAGCTCACCTGCTTGCTTAGTTGCTTTACGCTGCACATCATTAAAGTAAGCCGGTACACTAATGACTGCTTGATCAATTTTCTCCCCGGTGAAATTTTCAGCATCTTCCTTTAGGTTGCGTAATATCAGCGCAGAGAGCTCAACAGCAGTAAATCGCTGCTTCCCTAATGAAAACTCTTGCTGAGTACCCATTGCTCTTTTGAAGACTGATACGGTTTCTTTGGGGTGGCTAATAAGACGGTGCTTAGCAATATCCCCTACAACCACTTCTCCATTACTATCAACACCCACTACCGAAGGGGTCAAAAGCTTATCAAGTCGATTGGGGATTAATTTAGCCTTACCATCTTGCCAGATAGCACAAGCACTATTAGTTGTACCAAGATCGATACCTAATATAGTCAAGCTGTTCTCCTTAAAGTAAAAGCTAGCCGAGACAAATTCAGTTTAATATCTCTTAGAGGCAAGTTTGATGCATGAAATCTTATCCTTAAGATACAAAAAAAGCCCCAGTATTTCTACTGAGGCTTTTAGAA
>CALIUX010000011.1 GCA_938048505.1 uncultured Pseudomonadales bacterium | reverse complement strand
TTGAACTAATGTATTGTTCAAATTCGCTATTCATTTCGCTTTTTTGGCGTTTAAGGCTACAAAAAGTGGTCTAACGTGCTAGACACTCATTCTTGTTTACCCTATTTTTGACATACCTTCCGCACTAAAGCGTGATTTTCATTAAAGTTAATATCATGCATTGCGATGAAGTATATGAATTAGATAATCAATAATAAAAGAGGTTCTTCGTCATGTCAGCTCGTGAGTCAGGCACTGTAAAATGGTTTAACAATGCACGTGGGTACGGTTTTATTACCCGGGGTGAATCCACCGACGATATTTTTGTTCATTATCGCAATATTCGAGGAGAGGGTTATCGCTCCCTTGCTGAAGGCCAGCCCGTTGAGTTTGAGTTGCTTGAAGGGGATAAGGGGCTTCAGGCGGATGATGTCGCTTGCTTGTAAGCGTGAGTTTGTAAAAGGCCGTTTGTAAATGCTTGAGAGCACAATTGGTTGTGCACATAATTGAGCGAACAAACAGAATAAATATAAGTGCCATCAATAAAAAACCTAGCCTATGCTGGGTTTTTTATTGCGTTCAATATTGCCTTTGTAAGTCTTGCTCTGCAAGAAGGCTGACAATTGTATGTGTCGGTTATGCGCTCGGAACGATTTTGATTAAAACGCCCAAGACGGGGTGATCGAGATAATTCAGCTCTTTACTACGCATACGAATCGATTGCTTCATTGTTACGATACGGTTGCTGACGTAATCATTTTGGGTGGTGCTGAACCCTTGAGCAAGGTTGCTATTGGGCTGCCTGTATGAATAGCTGTCGTCGGCAGTCGCATGATTGATTTGATATGTTTGTGTTTCACCAAGGTTAATGCTGCCATCATTGCCTAAGCCCGAACGGTCTAAGCTGCGTGAGTCGGTGTGGTGTGCATTTATTGAGAAAGTGGGCGCCATTGGAATGGGTGGCCAGGTGCTGCCTTGTCCCAAGTTAGGCGTGAAGCGTGAGAGCCATAAGTCGGTTTCGACATGGATATATTTGTTTACACTAAAGCGAATTGTACCGCCTAACTCTTGTTTCCCATCAAATAGGTCGCCGCCGTTAATCACAATCGAAGGCGCCTGACTTTTTCTGCCAAGCGTTTGCTCCCATGCTTTATGAAATAGCACGCGGTAAGTGCTTTTATCTCGAAGCTTTTTAGCTTGGGGGGCGAGTAAGTAGTGACTGTCAGCAATTTCATTAACTGTTCGGGCGTTGTTGATGGATATAGCCTCACCGCTTGCGTCGTCTTCAGTATTCATTGAAGGCATAATGACGCGATAATTTGGTGGGTAAGCCAATACAATATTGTGCGACCAAAGCTCCGAGGCTGAATTGTTTCGTTCAAAGACGATAACCTCAATGTGATAGGGCAGTGGGGCTCGCGCAGCAGCATGATTGCTCCAGCTCAGGGTAAAACACATTAGCAATGCCAAGCCGGCAAAAGTCGTTTGCCGCATCTGTAAAAGCCGCTTATTGTCAGTAGCAAAATGCATACATGTTTCCTATTTAGTCTGCGCTGGCAGAAAGTTGAGTCAGCAGTTGCTCTATGGCGATTATGCGAGTATCTGCTGTAGGCAAGTCATCAATCAGTTTCAATTTATTGGCGCCGTCTAATTGATAGGTTTGTGGCTGCCTTTGTACCATTTGAATAATAGTCAAAGGATCAACGCTCGGCTTTTCAGAAAATTCTATTCTACCGCCTTTAGCTGAGGCTTCAATTTTTGTTACACCAAGCCCATTGGCTTTGAGTTTTAGCTCAGCGATGCGGAACAAGTGTTTAACCACTTCGGGCAAGAGTCCAAATCGATCGATCATTTCAACCTGTAGTTCATCAATATCACTTTGATTACTGACACTGGCGATACGCTTATACAAAATCAGTCGGTTATTGACATCTGGCAGGTAATCGTCGGGAATCAGTGCCGGGATGCGTAAATTGATATCACAGCCTGCTTGCTCAGCCTTTTCAAGGTCAATATCTTCACCGTTTTGAATGGCTTTTACGGCCCGGTCAAGCATATCCATATACAAAGAAAAGCCAATGGCATGAATTTGCCCGCTTTGGTCATCGCCTAATAGCTCACCTGCACCGCGAATCTCTAAATCGTGTGAAGCTAGCGTAAAGCCTGCGCCAAGGTCTTGAGCTTCTTCAATTGCGGCTAGGCGTTTCTGCGCATCGGTTGTAAGGGTTTTGGGGGGCGGTGTAAGCAGGTAGGCATAGGCTTGATGGTGTGATCGTCCTACTCGGCCGCGCAATTGATGAAGCTGCGCTAACCCAAACTTATCGGCGCGCTCAATAATAATGGTATTGGCATTGGGTACATCAATACCTGTTTCAATGATGGTGGTACACACAAGCACGTTAAAACGCTTGTGATAAAAATCACTCATGACGTTTTCAAGTTCACGCTCACGCATTTGTCCGTGTCCAATATCAACTTTGGCCTCGGGGATAGCTTCCGACAAATTCCGTGCAACTTTTTCAATGGTGCTGACTTCATTATGTAAGTAATACACCTGACCACCGCGTAGCACTTCGCGCAAGATGGCTTCTTTGATGATATTGGGGTCACTTTGACGAATAAAGGTTTTGACCGATAGCCGTTTGGCGGGTGGTGTAGCAATAATCGACAAATCCCGAATGCCGTTCATTGCCATGTTCAGTGTTCTAGGAATCGGTGTGGCTGTCATGGTGAGTATGTCGACATCAGAGCGCAACGCTTTGATGGCCTCTTTTTGCCTGACACCAAAACGATGTTCTTCATCGATCACCAATAAGCCTAAACGCGGAAAAGACATATCGGCACTGAGTAGTTTATGTGTGCCAATGACGATATCCACTTTTCCTTCGCTGATGCGCTTTTGGGTTTGGGTTGTTTGTTTGCCTGTCTTAAAGCGTGAGAGGACCTCAACGCTTACAGGCCAGTCTGCAAAGCGGTCTTTAAAATTTTCATAGTGCTGTTGTGCCAAAAGCGTTGTGGGAACTAATACAGCCACTTGTTTACTGTTTTGCACCGCAATAAATGCCGCTCGCATGGCGACTTCGGTTTTACCAAAACCCACATCACCACAAACGAGCCGATCCATCGGCTGAGGGCTGAGCATATCTGTGCGAACGGCATTAATGGCTTGTTCTTGATCCGGCGTTTCCTCGAATGGGAAGGATGCCGCAAATTGTCTGAGTGCTTCTTTAGGGTTTTCGAATTGAAACCCCTGTTTAGCCTGTCGTTTTGCATACACGATCAACAGTTCTGCCGCGACATCACGTACTTGTTCTGCTGCTTTACGTTTAGCGTTGCGCCACTGATCTGTGCCCAAGCGATGTAGCGGAGCATGTTCTTCGCCACCGCTATAACGGCTAATA
>CALIUX010000010.1 GCA_938048505.1 uncultured Pseudomonadales bacterium | reverse complement strand
GAATTTTATTCTAGTAGAATCATATTGAATGAAATAGAAGGAAAGTATTGTTTTTTTAAGGTGTTTTGTATCAGGCAAGCTTCTGTAATCAGTATGTTAATAACCATGCTGATGTAAAAATCATCTCTTCGGGTCTACTCATAATACCTACCTCTATTTCCCCATTCTTTAATGAAACGGTATTCCTAAAATAGCAAGGTTTACCTTAAGAGGTATTGGCATAATGCTACTGAATAAATTGCCAGATTTCATGATGTTAAAAATCGTTGCAAAACGATTTCTTAAAAAAACATTACATATTAAAAATAAACGCGACAGTGATTTTCCTCAATTAGGGAAACAATTGATTCCGCCGGGGGTGACTTCGTCTGTTTTTAATGGCTTTGTGACATCAGAGACAAATCAATGCGGCTTGCAAGTGAGTATTCATCATGATCAGAACGGTGGTGTTTCATGCTCATGGCATAGTTCAGATAAATTTGAAGGGTATCCTCAAACTTTACATGGTGGCATTAGTTTTGCCATTTTGGACGAACTACTTGCTTATGCAATTTTTGAGCAATATGCCACCTTTGCCGTGACAATCTCTAGCCAAACTAATTGGCATGGTCGCATTAAAATTGGTTCGACAATTTATGCTAAAGCTTTAGTGAAAAAGCGCTTTTGGCGTTTTGTCAGAGTGAAAGGAAAGATACTTAATGAAAAAGGGCGAGTCGTCGTTTCGATGAATGCACTTTTTTATATTCCTACAAAACCTGAGTTTAAAAAGCTTATTGATCTCTCAATTATGCCACCAGAAGCCTTACCGTTTTGTGGTATTGATTAAGCTTTTAGACTTTTTATTTAGCAGCAGGATTGGTGACTTTGCTAGGCAATTTAGCTAGGCAATTTAATGAGACCGCTTGATCAGTATATTTAATATTTAATATTCAATATTGACAAGGATATTTTAAGAGACGTTTTATGCAAAATTATTTAGAACATGCCCTTGAAGAAGCTCTGCATGAAGAGCGTGACTTATATCAAACATATAATTTACAAGAAGAAACAGAACGTATCGCCTATCATTATGAAATTGATCCAGAATTTTTTCGTATTGTTACAGGTGGTAATTGGAATAATTACTCTTGCTCTATGTGGGAAAAAGGCTTTTCACTGACGCAAGCACAAGAGAAAAAACTAGATCACTTTGCGCGCCTTATGCAGCTTAAACCCGGCATGCATATTCTTGATGTAGGGTGTGGTTGGGGCGGCCCGCTTGTTTATCTGTGTCAAAAGTATGGTGTGACAGGACATGGTATTACCATTTCGCCTATGGCGATCCCGATTGCACAGGCTCGTGCTCAGCAGTATGGCGTGAAAGCGACTTTTGAAGTGATTCATTGGCAGAATTTAAGGCTCGCTCAGCAATATGATGCAATTTACAGTGATGAAGTTATTGTGCACTTTAATGATCTTGCAGGGTTTTTCAAAAAAGCCAATCAGTTGCTTAAGCCGCAAGGCATCATGGTTAATAAAGAGTTGCACTTTCGTCATTCACTTCATAAACATGCGCTGGATAAGCTCAGCCAGCATATCAATAAAGTCTACGCTTATACGGGTAATTACCGGACACTTCAAGATGAGTTGCTCTTGCTCGATGATGGCCATTTTCATTTACAAGAAATTGTGGATATTCCCATTGAAGATTACCGCAAAACCATTGGAGAATATTGGGTTAAGCATCTTAATGACAATAAAGAACAACTGATTGCCATGACATCGCCAAAGCATGTTCGGGACTTCAAGCTATACTTACGAGGCATCTGCCATATCTTTGCGGCTGATGTATTTGGTTTGCATATTGTTGCTGCCAAAAAAGCATAGCACTTTATATATTAACAACGCTCTTTCGCCGCATATTCACATATCGTTAGAGCTTGATACGCGTTATATTGAGAGCCAATAAATAAGTGGTTCTGATATGTATCAGCTTCAGCAAATGGTCACTGAGTGGCGTCAGTTAGCCCGCTTAGGTGGGCCGATTCTTATTGCGCAAGTCGCGCAAATGGCAAACTCTTTTATTGATACCGTCATGGCGGGCAATGCTAGTTCTTATGACTTAGCCGGTGTGGGTATTGGGGTGAGCTTATGGGTTCCTCTGTCATTATTTTTTGTAGGTGTCTTGGGCGCACTGCAACCGATTATCTCTCAGCATATGGGCGCTAAAGAAACGCATCGCGTTATGCCAGTTGCTTGGCAAGGCTTGTATCTGGCTATTATCGGCAGTGTCCTCATGATGGTTTTGCTGATCAATGCGATGCCGCTTGTTTCGCTCTTTAAGCCAGATGAAACAACGCGCGCAATTGTTGAGGGATACCTCGGAGCCTTTGTATGGGGTGTTCCAGCCTTGATTCTACTGACAGCGCTCAGAGGGTTTACCGATGGTATGGGCGCAACTTGGGTCTTTATGGCCTTTTCACTGCTTGGAACGTTGTGCAATATCCCGCTTAACTACGCCTTGATTTACGGTAAATGGGGGCTGCCTGAGCTAGGTGGGGTAGGGTGCGGTTGGGCAACAACAGCCGCTAATATGATCGCCTTATTCGCTTTTTGCTTATATCTAGTACGTGGGCGGGCCTATGCACAGTTTCGGTTATTCTCTAACCGCAGTCCCTTTAATGCTGCTTTGACGCGTAAGGTCTTAGCATTGGGGATTCCAATTGGCATTACGCTTTTTGTTGAAGTCAGCATGTTCTGTGCGATTGCCTTGTTTTTAGCCCCATTAGGTGCGCAAACCATTGCTGCACATCAAATTGTACTCAATGCTACATCGATGGCATTTATGATTCCGCTCAGCTTGGGTATGGCGGTGATGTTACGGGTAAGCTACCTCGTGGGTGAAGAGGCGTATGATAAGGCGAGGTTAGTGGCACGTTCCTCAATCTTGTTGTCATTAGTTATTGCGGCAATCAATGCACCTTTATTGTTTTTTGGTCGTGATGTAATTGCTGCTTTTTATACTCAGGAGCACAGCGTACTGATCTTGGCTTCTACATTGTTTATGTTCGCAGCGATCTTTCAGTTAGTGGATGTGGTGCAGGTCACGGCGGCGAATGCCTTGCGGGGTTATAAAGATACAAAACTGCCAATGTGGATTATTGTGCTGTCTTTTTGGGGTGTTTGTTTGCCGCTGGGCTATATTTTAACCTACACCTCATGGCTGACGTCGCAAGCGTTAGGCGCCAAAGGGTATTGGATCGCGCTAACGGTGGGTTTGGCTATTGCGGCAGTTCTGCTGACTATTCGACTCTTTCGTTTTCGTTATCAGCCCGTCATGCGCTCTGAGCAAGTGATGCACCAATAACGTATTCCTCAATTGGCTTTAAGGTCTCTGGTCATGAACCAAATAGCTAGAAACTAAATAGTTAGGAGTCAAATAGTTAATAGCCAAAGTTAATCGTCATCGCTAATCATAGTGAAGAACAATAGTAAGGAGAAAATTGTATGCAGCGTGTGCATTTTGTGAATGCATTTACTTCAGACCAACCGCTTTCTGGCAATCCAGCGGCGGTCTGTGTCTTGTCGCATGATCTGAGTGACCAAGCTATGCAAAACATAGCAAGGCAACATAACCTATCTGAAACTGCTTTTGTGGTAGAGCTGGGCCTGAATCAATACAGTATTCGCTGGTTTACACCTACAGTTGAGGTTGATTTATGTGGGCACGCCACCCTTGCTGCAGCACATGTACTCTTTGAGTCTATTGGCTCAGATGTGAATAGTATTTCATTCCAGTCTGCCAGTGGCCCGTTGCGTGTAGAGCGCAATACCGGCGGTATGCTGACGTTAAATTTTCCTGCGCGGCGCCTAACGCCCGTAAGCCAAAATGTTTCGGCTATTTATACAGATACATTGCGTATCGACGCAAAAGAGATTTTAAGTGATGGCCATGTCGCTATGCTGGTCTGTCAAGATCAAGCGGCCGTGCAAGCTTACCAGCCCAATCCGGCGCTGATTACAGCGTTAGCCGAGCGAGTGCTTTACCTAACAGCTGTGGGCGATAATTGCGACTTTGTCTGCCGTGTATTTGCTCCCAAAGTGGGTATTGCTGAAGACCCTGTGACGGGCTCGGCTTATACAAGCCTGACTCCCTATTGGGCGTCGCATTATAATCAAAAGAAGTTAACAGCCCGTCAGCTATCCGTTCAAGGTGGTTATTTGGATGTGCAGCTTGATAAAGATCGTGTCTTGATTGGTGGGCAGGCACAAACCATTATTAAGGGTGACTGGTTAATACCATATGATGAACATTAATCCGTATATCGATCGCTTACAACAGTTGGTTGCTGCCCCGTCCATTAGTTGCTCTGATCCCAAGCATGACATGAGTAACCACGGTGTGGTGACCTTATTGGCCAATTGGTTAGAGCCACTTGGGTTTGAATGTCGTATTGAGCCGGTGGCAGATCACCTTGGCAAATACAATCTGATTGCGGTTAAAGGAGAGGGGAGTGAAGGATTGGTTCTTGCGGGCCACACAGATACAGTCCCTTGCAATCCAGAGCGTTGGCAACAAGACCCTTTTGCGCTAACGCAGCATAATGAGCGCCTGTATGGTTTGGGCGCCACAGATATGAAGGGATTCTTCCCTGTTGTGCTTGCTGCCCTAGAGAATGTTCAAACGCACGCCTTACGCCAGCCCATTATTATTTTGGCAACGGCCGATGAAGAATCGTCAATGAGTGGTGCGCGTGCGCTGGTAGAGCAAGACTTCCCGCAGGCGCGTTTTGCTGTCATTGGTGAGCCAACGGGTATGCAACCTGTGAATATGCATAAAGGCATCATGATGGAGGCCGTACGTGTTCAAGGTAAGGCAGGCCATTCCTCCAATCCGGCTTTAGGCAATAATGCCATGGAGGCGATGCATGTGGTTATGGGTGAGATCTTACGTTTTCGTGCAACGCTTCAAGAGAAATACCAAAACCCTTTGTTTGATGTAAATGTCCCGACATTAAATTTAGGCTGTATTCACGGCGGCGATAATCCTAACCGTATTTGCAGTGCGTGTGAGTTGCACTTTGACTTGCGCATGTTGCCGGGTATGGCGATAGGTGATTTACGTGAGCAACTGCATACACTTTTAAAACCCATTGCTCAAACCACTGGTACCGATATTGTATTCAGTACTTTATTTGAAGGCGTACCGGCCTTTGAGCAGCCCGCCAATAGTGAGTTGATTACTTTAGTTCAAACACTAGCGCAGCAGCCTTCAACGCCGGTGGCTTTTGCGACCGAGGCTCCCTTTTTGCAGCAGCTGGGCATGCAAACGGTGGTGATGGGCCCGGGTTCTATTGATCAGGCCCATCAAGCGAATGAATTTATTGCATTAGAGCAGATTGAGCCCGCCGTAAACGTGATAGAAAAGCTCATTCGGCAATGCTGCTTGTAGTGTACGGTTACCCGCTTACCTCTGCAGGCTATGTGCGCTTTAATTTACATGATCTTAACGTTCATGATTTTTAATGTTCATGAATTGTAATTAAAAAGCGCCACGCTCCTCCTCATAACGATCAAGCACAGACCGCACTAAACCACTGCGCACAATATCGCTGCGTTCAAAGGTATGAATAAAGACATTGTCTAAATTGTCTAAGCGCTTGACGGCATCGGCTAAGCCGTTAGGGCCGTTAAGATCGCTTTGATGAATATCACCATTAATGACGACTTTACAATCTTCGCCAATGCGCGTTAAAAACATTTTCATTTGTGATGGTGAGGTGTTTTGTGCCTCATCTAAAATGACAAATGTATCAGCATTAAAAGTACGCCCGCGCATATAGGCGAGTGGCGCTGCTACAATGCGCCCGTGGCGAATAAGGTATTTAACTGTCCCTGCGCCTAAGCGCTCGCAAAGAATTTCGCGAAAGGCATCAATATAAGCCGAAAACTTTTCGTCTAAATCACCGGGTAAAAAACCTAAATTTTCACCTGCCTCAACAGCTGGACGAGTAATAATAATGCGCTCAATTTTACCAGACTGCATTGCTTCAGCAGCCAATGCACCTGCGCAATAACTTTTGCCGGTACCCGCAGGCCCTAAACCAAACGTTAAACCGTAATTGCGAATAGCATTAACATATTGGCGCTGTGCTTTTGTTTTAGGTTTAAAAGGGTCTTGATCGTGGTGAGGGGAGTAGGCGGTAGAGACTTGTTGACGTGCATTGAGTTCAACAATCTCTGCACTTTCGGATGGAGGGTGGTGCTTGCTATTTTTATTGCGGTGAGGTTTTCGGCCTTCTTTATGGGAAGGGGTAGAGTGTCGTCGAGCACTGGATCGTCTAGCCATAGATTATCTCCGGTATTGCGGTCGAAAAATCAATAACTTACTTTCAATTACTATGGATGATAAATGAATACTTGCCAAGTAAAAATAACAAAAAATTAAAATTTATATTATATCGTACGCTTTTCAGGTTAATTGAATGATTTTTTTTGGTGCTTCAAAAACGTTTTCTGCATTAAATTAAAGCAATTATAAAGTGGTTTTGTATTACATTTTTCTAATTTCTCTAAACATATTGCAGCGGCCTCTAGTGTGGAAAGGTAACCTGCTTTAGGGGCTTTACGAATGTGGTACTGCGATTCGACATCATCAATGCGCAGCGTAGGCAGTGTATGTAGCCAAGTATTGAGCTGCCATAATTTATAGGCTTTTTTCCATGTGCCATCCAATAAAATAATCTGCTTTGGCCGCTGGCATATCTGATTGGGTAGACATTGCTCTCGCATCGCATTCCCTGCGCAGATGTCTTGCAAGCTGATTGCGTGCGTATTGGGATAAATAACCCACGTTGTACCATCGCCTTGAATATTCTTTTGCAAGGCATCAAAGTCAGCGGCTTGCTCGCCTTGCCAGAGTGTGCACGTTTTGATGCAAAGAGGGATGAGCCGCGCGGAGTTTTTTGCATTCTTTACTTCAGATGGGTGCTGCAAAATATCAATCTTTAACGTGCAATGAATCGGTGTAACCGCTTTGCATACACATACCGAGACGGGATAGCTGCAGTCATTGCAGAGCGCTCTTTTTTTAGGGGGAGAGATGGAGTTCTTGCAAGACAAAAGATATTACCCAGTGACGTAGGTTTAAGACGCGGGTTTAAATTGCCATCAGATT
>CALIUX010000009.1 GCA_938048505.1 uncultured Pseudomonadales bacterium | reverse complement strand
CCAAATGCTGTGCTAGAGCCCGAAAATATTTTACTTTTTGTGGCTAATTGAGCATGTATCTCAAGGCCAATAACGGTTTCCCATTCCATAATCAGTGGCTCCTTATGCGAAGTTGGCGGGTGCCAAAGTGTGGAAGTCAGTAGCAAGTTGGAACTGGTGTGCAGCACCTAACATTTTTGCCTCGTTAAAATAGTTACCAATTATTTGCAATCCAACGGGTTTGTTATCCACTAAACCACAGGGGATCGACATACCCGGCAAGCCAGCAAGGCTGGTTGCAATGGTGTAAATGTCTTCGAGATACATCGCCACTGGGTCTTTGCCTTTACTGCCGAATTCGAAAGTCGGTGAGGGTGTAGTTGGGCCTACAATTAAATCAACATCCTGAAAAGCCGTCACAAAATCTTGCTGAATTAAGCGGCGAGCTTTTTGTGCTTTGGCATAGTAGGCATCGTAATAGCCTGCGCTCAGTGCGTAAGCGCCAACCATAATGCGACGTTTCACTTCATCGCCAAAGCCTTCACTGCGTGTTCGGCAGTAAAGGTCATCAAGGTCTTTTGGATCTTCGCAGCGATGGCCATACCGTACGCCATCAAAGCGAGAGAGGTTAGCTGAACACTCGGCTGGAGCAATCACGTAGTAAGCCGGTACAGACAACTGAGTGTGCGGCAAGCGAATGGCTTTTGTGGTTGCACCAAGTGCTTCGAGTTGTTTTATTGCATCACGTACGCAGGTTTCAATACCGCTGTTTAGGCCTTCGCCAAAGTACTCTTCTGGAATACCAATGCGTAACCCACTTAAAGGTTGGTTAAGCAGGCGAGTGTAATCATCAACCGGCTCATTCACACTAGTGGAGTCTTTGGGATCATGGCCTGCCATAGGGCCAAGCAGCAAGGCGATATCTTCTGCGCTTTGTGCCATAAGACCTGCTTGATCTAGGCTACTTGCAAAGGCGATCATGCCATAGCGTGAGACTCTGCCATAGGTAGGCTTCAAGCCACTCACGCCACACAATGCAGCAGGCTGGCGAATAGAGCCACCTGTATCGGTGGCCGTAGCGGCTGGCGCCAAACGCGCGGCAACGGCAGCAGCAGATCCACCCGATGATCCACCCGGTACGCAATCGGTTACCCAAGGGTTTTTGACGGGGCCATAAAAACTGCTCTCATTTGATGAGCCCATGGCAAATTCATCCATGTTGGTTTTACCCAAACTGACAATGCCTACTTGCTCATAGTTATCGACCAAGGTCGCATTGTAGGGCGCAATAAAGTTGTCTAGCATCTTGGAGCCGCAGCTCGTGAGAACGCCCTCGGTGCAAAAGATATCTTTATGGGCAATGGGTAAGCCGCATAGCGCAGGGGCATCACCTTGGGCAATGCGCTTGTCGGCGGCATCGGCGCTAGCCAGCGCTTGCTCTGCGGTGACGGTAATAAAGCTGTTTAATTCTTGATCGTGAGCGTCTATACGGTCAAGGTAGTGTTGCGTAAGCTCTCGACTTGAGACATCTTTGTTTTGCAGCTGTTTGACGAGCTGAGCAACAGTGTAGTTATGCATGAGAAAATTCCAATTCGTAAGTCGATGCGAGTATTAATCAATCACTTTGGGCACAAGAAAGAGGCCATCTTGTGTGGCGGGTGAAATAGCCTGCATTTTTTCGCGTACATCAGGTTCTGTCACCTCATCAGGGCGCAAGACTTGTACGGCATCTAAAGGGTGAGCCATAGGCGCGACATTATCGGTATCGGCAGCAGCAAGTTGATCAACTAAATTGAGCACATTGCCTATGCTGGTTGCCACTTCATCTGCTTGCGACTCGGCTATGGTCAAGCGTGCGAGCTTGGCGAGTTTTTGTATTTCATCTCGGTTCACGAATGTCTCCGCTTGCAGGATCTTTGTCCTGGGTGAATGTAAAAAAATGAGAGGGTTTTGCTAAATGATAAGGTTTAAGCAAGGTCCTTGATGGCCGGCTCGACTTCTCACCGCTGCTTTAGCAAATACCCAAAAAATAAAAGGCGCGTTAAGTTACCACATTTGCGCCTTGCTCTAAATCCCTTGCATTGCTAGAGTGCCCCTCATTATTAGGGTAAGCGACTTCTAACAGCCGTAGCCTGCACAGTTTCTTTTTATTGAATGGAGTTGAGCTAACTCCAGCAACTTAATTGATTGAAGGTTTTCATCCAAATGTTTAAACGCCTACGCGGGGTCTTTTCAAACGATCTGTCTATTGATTTAGGCACAGCGAATACACTTATTTTTGTCCGCGAGCGCGGTATTGTTTTAAACGAACCCTCCGTTGTTGCGATTCGCAGTAACCATGGCCAAAAGCGGGTTGAGGCTGTTGGTATGGCAGCTAAACGTATGTTGGGCCGTACGCCGGGTAATATTATGGCCATCAGACCGTTAAAAGATGGTGTGATCGCTGACTTCCAAGTGACAGAAAAAATGCTACAGCACTTTATTAAAAAAGTGCATGAGCATTCTTGGTTGCAGCCATCACCTCGTGTATTGGTTTGTGTTCCGTGCTTGTCAACCGAAGTTGAAAAGCGCGCGATTCGTGAATCCGCCATAGGCGCTGGCGCACGTGAAGTGCACCTTATTGAAGAGCCTATGGCCGCAGCCATTGGTGCAGGCCTTGATGTGGCAGAAGCGACAGGTTCGATGGTGGTTGATATTGGTGGTGGTACTACCGAGATTGCTATCATTTCACTCAACGGTGTTGTGCATTCTGATTCAGTACGGATTGGCGGTGACCGTTTTGATGAAGCCATCATTAATTATGTGCGTCGTAAATACGGCAGTATTATTGGTGAAGCAACGGCAGAGCGCATCAAAAAAGAGATTGGCTGTGCGTATGCTAGCAGTGAAGTGCTTGAGATCGATGTGAGAGGCCGCAACTTGGCAGAAGGTGTACCACGTAGCTTTACGCTCAATAGCGATGAGGTATTGGACTCCTTACAAGAGCCGCTTGCAGGTATTGTTCAAGCAGTTAAAAGCGCCCTTGAGCAGTGTCCGCCGGAGCTGGCGAGTGATATTGCCGAGAGCGGTATTGTGATTACCGGTGGTGGAGCATTATTGCGCAGTATTGATCATCTTTTGATGGAAGAAACGGGCCTGCCGGTTGTCATCGCCGAAGATCCTTTGACATGTGTTGCGCGGGGCGGCGGTAAAGCGATGGAGTTAATGGATAGCCGAGGTCTTACACTGACCTAATACTATGCTATCTTCAATGTTACACAACACGACCATTAGTGTATTTCATGACTGAATATTGTTCACTGAATGGGTTTGCTGGATGTGCAAATAGTCTTATGGCTCGCTAGGGGTTAGAACTATTAAGCTGCTGTTTACAAAAGGGCCATCGCTCGGTGCGAAAATGGCGGTCCTATTTGTGGTATCGGCCATTTTGATCGGCCTGTTTATCTTTACGCCGCATTTGCAGGGTGCTCGAAATCAGGCTATCTCATTTATTGCCCCTGTTTATGAGGTGACAAATTTCCCTCGTCACCTCAAAACATGGCTGCAAATGCGTTTGATGAGCCGTGATGACCTTATTAAGGATAATGAAGCATTACGTAGTGAACTCCTTGTTCACCAGCGAAAACTGCAGCAATTGGCTTTTCTGACCGCCGAAAATACTCGGCTGCGTCAGCTTCTCAACTCTGCCGATAATATTAACCAGCGTGTCTTAGTGGCTGATTTAATTGGTGTTGCCCCCGACCCTCGCTCACATAAAGTATTTATTAACCGGGGCGAAGAAGATGGCCTCTATATTGGCCAGCCGGTTGTTGATGCGACGGGTCTGATTGGCCAAGTGGTAAATGTTGGGCGTGCCAATAGTACTGTTTTGCTTATTTCAGATTCCAGCCATGCTATTCCCGTGCAAATCAACCGCAATGGTGAGCGCCTTATTGCTCAGGGTAGGGGGAGTGTTTATGAGCTAGGTCTTCGCCATGTGCCTAGCACCCTTGATATTCGTGAAGGCGATCTCTTGGTGAGCTCAGGCTTAGGCAGTATTTACCCTGCGGGCTACCCCGTTGCAACCGTGCAAAATATTACCCATGACCCTGGGCGTCCTTTTGTTGATGTTGTTGCAGTGCCTAAGGCCCAGCTTAATCGTAACCGGCATGTGCTGTTAGTCTTTGCTCAAGAGTTGCCCTCGATTGAAGGCGGTCTTTAATCATGGCTTTGCTGGTTGGGCGCAATGGTTGGTTTATTGCCTGCACATTCTTAGCGTTACTCCTGCATGTCATGCCACTCCCTTCGCACTATGCGTTACTTCGGCCAGAGTTTTTGGTGCTGCTCTGCGTTTTTTGGTCTGTGTATTCGCCTTATCGATTTGGTGTTGTGTATGCATGGGGTCTTGGCCTGATCTACGATATTGTTGTCACAGGTGTATGGGGTGCGCATGCTATGGGCCTAGCGTTCATCGCTTATATTTGTTTGTGTGCCTATCAGCGCTTGCGCAGTTATCAGTTAGGCCAGCAAATGCTATGGGTCTTCATATTGGTGGGTATTCACCAGGTTTTTGTCAATTGGGTGCATGGGCTCGCGGGCTATCATATTCCACTTGAGATGATTATTTTGCCTACCTTGGTCACCTCTCTTTGCTGGCCTATCTTAGTGGTGATATTGAAACCTTCACGTATGGTTTGGCATGGCTGATGACGGAATGAATGAACGTTGCTCCTCACGATCTCTTCTTTGTTCTCTCTATTTTTATTAACTATTCTGATCATCACTGTAACGATGACTGTTATGATCACTGCTATTATTCATTATTTGCCTGTCATGTATTCTGTGGATGTAGAGCATTATATGTAGGGCATTCAGCTCTAGTCATTGACTCGATATGCTTTACAGATCTGACCAATAAGGGGTTGTCGTTGTCTCATTCTGCTGTTTATCTGGCTTCTCAGTCTCCTCGCCGAGCGGAATTGCTAAGCCAAATAGGTGTCCCATTTGATGTACTGAAGATTGATGTACCAGAAGTACGCAAAAGCGAAGAATCTCCCTTAGACTATGTATTGCGCTTAAGCCACGAAAAAGCCTGCGCAGGTGCGCGACTCAAACCCTCCCAACCGGTTATCGGGTCGGATACGATTGTGGAATGTGAGGGCCGTGTGCTTGAAAAGCCTCGTGATCAAGCTCACGCAGCGCAGATGCTAAGCTTACTGAGTGGCCGTACGCATAGTGTGCATACAGCGGTTTCCGTTGTATTAGTGTCTACTGAGCAGGCCCCTAATGGAGTGTCTCTAAACAATGGAGCTGCTCTCAATGGTGCCGCTAACGGGATGCAAGCGGTTATGCAGCGTGAATCGATATCCGTCACTAGTCATGTGCGGTTTCGTTCGATAACCGAGGCAGAAATGGCCGCGTACTGGGCCACAGGTGAGCCGCGTGATAAGGCTGGAGGGTATGGCATTCAGGGATTTGGAGGTGTTTTTGTTGAACACTTAGAGGGCAGTTATTCTGCGGTAATGGGGTTACCTGTCGCGCAAACACAACAGCTTTTGGCCAAATTTAATATCCCCTATTGGCAAGCCTCTTAGTTTTTGGCTCTACATTTGGCCAGTCAGCATGAGTCTGAATAGCAAACATACATTGGATGAAAAGTATTCCATGGCAAAAATAGTAGAATGTTTAGAAAATAATGATTGTGCTACCCCCATTTATTAGCGTTGGAGCTCTGCCGTGAGAGATGAAATACTGGTTAACTTTGGTCCGACAGAAACCCGAGCTGCATTGGTTGAAAATGGTGTTGTACAAGAGATTTACATTGAGCGCGCCCAAAAGCGTGGTATTGTCGGCAATATCTATGCGGGTAAAGTGGTACGTGTTTTACCCGGTATGCAGGCCGCTTTTGTCGATATTGGTCTAGAGCGTGCGGGCTTTATTCATGCCGGCGATATTTCTGAGGCCGGTGATGAAGGCTTGGAGCCTAAAGGCAATGAAGCATCTGATATTCGAAGCCTTTTGCGAGAAGGACAAAAGGTTTTAGTGCAAGTCACCAAAGATCCTATCAGCACAAAAGGCGCTAGACTGACAACGCATATATCCGTATCAGCACGTTATTTGGTGTATATGCCCAATAGCACGCATGTGGGCGTATCAACACGAATCGAAGAGATACAAGAGCGAGAGCGTTTAAAACAAGCGGTCTCGGATATGACGAAAGATTACCAAGAAGAGTATGGCGGCGGCTTCATTGTGCGTACCGCTGCTGAAGGCGCTTCACTCGAAGAGCTTCAAGTTGATATCCCGTTTGTCTACAAGTTATGGCATAACCTGGCAGATAAAATCAAAAAAGCGAAAGCACCTGCTTTGATATATGAAGATCTGCCGCTTTACATGCGTACCGTGCGTGACTTGATGCAGCCTTCATTAGAGAAGGTGCGTATTGATTCGCGCGAGTCCTTACAAAAAATGGAAAGCTTTGCCCAGTATTATGCCCCAGAGATCGGTGGCCGTATTGAGCATTACCCTGGCCCAAGGCCTATTTTTGACCTCTATGGCGTTGAGGATGAGTTAAAAAAAGCACTCGATAAACGCGTACCACTCAAATCGGGCGGATACCTCATTATCGAACAGACAGAAGCCATGTCGACGATCGACGTGAATACAGGCGCTTTTGTTGGACATCGCACATTAGAAGAAACCATCTTCAAAACAAACCTTGAGGCTGCTTCGGCTATTGCACGCCAATTGCGTTTACGCAACCTTGGGGGGATTATTATCCTCGACTTCATCGATATGTTAGATGAAGAGCATCAGCGGCAAGTCTTGCGTACCCTTGAGCGGCATTTAGAGCGAGATCGTGCTAAAACAAACGTCATGGGTGTTTCGCAACTTGGGCTAGTGGAGATGACCCGTAAGCGGACCAGTGAATCCTTGGGGCAACTGCTTTGTAACCCTTGCCCTGTCTGCGATGGCAGGGGTTTACTCAAATCACCCGAAACGGTTTGTTACGAAATCTTTCGTGAAATCCTACGTGAAGCACGCGCCTATGATGAGACCAAATTGTTAGTGCTGGCCTCACAAGTTGTGATTGATCGCTTATTGGATGAAGAGTCGGATAATGTCGCAGAATTAGAGTTGTTTATCGGGCGTTCTATTCAGTTTCAAGTTGAAGCTATTTACAATCAAGAACAATATGACATCGTGCTAGTCTGAGCTAGTACATCTCTGAGCTAGTACATCTAATGTGGCATGACTTAACGTGCCATAGACCGCTCATAATAAAAACACATAAGAAACGGTATACGTTGTTGTAACCTGAGAATGCTTTGTTGAAATTTTCCTCCCGTAAGACCTTAAAAACGGGCGTTAAGCTGTTTTGGGGCACGGTTATTGCCCTCATTATTGCTGTTGCGCTAGTGGTACAGCTCGGGCGGCTGCTTTTCCCTCACTTAGATGACTATAAACCGTCCATTGAACGGCTTTTATCGAGCCATTTGAATGCGTCGATTAATGTAGGCCATATTAGTGGGCGGTGGGAAGGCATGCGCCCGCATATTGCGCTTAAAGAGGTGACACTTTCCAGCGATGGCAGTGGTGATCAAGTATCGATTCGCCATTTCGAAGTTGAATTAAATTTGCTGATGTTGCTGAAGGATTGGCGCAGCGCGTTTGGACAATTACATTTTAAAGGTCTCAATGCCGAGTTCAGGCAAACACAGCAAGGGACTTGGCGTGTAGCGGGCTTGGCGCAATCATCGTCGAAAAAACGCATCACCATTGATGACCCTTTAGATGTGTTTTTATTTGGTCGACGTTTAGATTTGATTGATACCCAGTTGGCGTTTCGTTTTCGTACTGGGCATTTTGCTGCGTTGCAGGTTCCGGTTGTAAGTCTTGAAAATGATGCAAATTTTCACCGTCTTAAAGCAACAGTGGATGTTGATGATGATCTGAATGCGTTGCAGCTGGTGGTTGAGGGTATTGGTGATCCACGCGATGAAGAGCGTTTTCATGCTCAAGGCTACCTTGACTTAGCGGCCTTTCCTTTACAAAAAGTGGTTGCTGCATCGGGCTTAAAAAACTTAGATATTGAACCGGGTTTATGGAGCGATGGTAGTCGCATGGACTTGCGCTTATGGTTTGATGGATCTATGGCAAAAGGCCTACACTTTAGCGGCCATGCACAAGCCTCTGGCTTGCCGATTAAATTGCCTGCGGGTAACAGTTCCCCGGCGATCCCGCAGTTTGAATATCAAGGTCGATGGCAAAGGCAAGCGGGTTTAGCGTTACATCTTAAGCAGTTTGCATTGAATTGGCCTGATGCCAACATCCCGCCTTTAGATATAGCACTTGAAGCCAGTTTGAATAAGCCTGCTAGCGTGCGTATTCGTGAGTTGGATATTACCGCTTGGTCTCAAGTGCTGAATGTGTTGAAGCTGAGCCCTCAGCTCGATAAAGTTCAAAAAGCGTTGAGTCCAGGCGGGACTTTACGCAATATTGGCGTTGTGATGACCACGCCCGAAGAGGGTTATTTTCAGCTACAAGGCAATCTGTCAGAAGGCGCAGTGAATAGCTGGCGTGGGGCACCTAAAGTACGCCATGCTGCAGGGTATGTGGAGGCGTCTGCTATGCAAGGTCGCCTTGTTTTAGCGGCAGAAGAAGCCTTTTTGATGCACTTTCCTGTGCTCTATAAATCCCCTTTGGAATTTGATGAAGCCGTTGGCGAGGTGGCTTGGTTTGTTGATTTGCCGGATAAAATGGTTCATATCACATCGGGCTTACTGAATTTAAAAGGAGAAAGCGGCGAGGGCTCAGGGTATCTTTACTTGAGTTTGCCCCTTAAAAAAATACCCGGTCGCGAGCCAGAAATGACGCTGGCGGTGGGTATGAGAGAGAGTTTTGCACGCTACCACGAAACATTTGTGCCCAAAACGATTCCCAAGCCGCTCTACAAATGGTTAGGGGAAAGTATTCAGGGAGGAGAACTCAGCAATAGTGGGTTTTATTATCGAGGTTCTTTGCTTAAAAAGCCGCGTACACCGCGATCTTTGCAGGTCAGCTTGGGGCTTGAGAGAGGTCAGTTAGCCTATCACAAAGAATGGCCTGCGTTGCAACATGTCAAGGCAACCCTGCTGCTCGATGATTTTGATTTGAGGATCTCATTAGATTCAGCAGAATTATTGGGTAATCGTCTATCACAAGCTGATTTGTCTCTAACTCAAACAGCACAAGGGAAAAATGCCTTAGCGATTACAGGCAATATTGAGGGTGACACAAAAGATGCTCTCGCGCTGTTAAGAAATAGCCCTATCGAAAAAGTGGCTGGCAAAGGGCTGTCACAACTTGAGATGAGTAGAGGTTCTTACCGGGGAAATGTCGCTTTAATCGTGCCTGTTGAAGGCGATCCTAACGCGGGTAAACAGGTGGTTTCGGTGGACCTTGAGCAGGCCCAGTTATCACTACCCGATGTACGATTAAGTATCGATCAACTTAATGGCCATTTAGTTTACGATAGCGATTACGGTTTGCGTGCCGATGCACTTACGGCTTCATTATGGGGCCGGCCTTTTAATGCCTCATTGTCGACTCTTCAAGAGTCTGCGGGCCGCATATTGAATCTGCAGTATGACGGTAGGCTTGCAACAGAACAGTTCAAGCAGTGGTTGAGCCGCCCATTGCTACATTATGTTTCAGGGGATCCACAAATCAGCGGTACTTTGCGTTTGCCGTTTGGGCATAAAAGCCAAGCGCTTGAGCTCACTGCGTATTCGAACTTGCAAGGAACAACGTTTGATTTTCCTGAGCCATTGGGTAAATCGTCTCAAAATCGAGCCCCACTGGATATTTATTTTCAGCAAGCCTTTAAGACGTCAGAGAGCCGCTTAAAAGTTTATTACGATGACATGCTTAATGCTGATCTACTGCTGAATAATAGCGGACTTTATGGGCTGGATGTGGCTATTGATAAGCCTGCTCGGGCGAAGCCGAATACTATGCATTTTCACGGTGAACTTGATCAATTGGATGCCGTACCTTGGGCGCGGTTTATCAGTGAATACCTTGATGCCTTGTCACAGAAATCACGGGAGCAGAGCTCTTCCGTTGCTTTAGCCGGTGAGGTGATACTTCATGGTCAAGCTTCTTCTCGTCGTAAAGATGTAAGCCCGTCGTTGCCTTTACTTTCAATTGACTTAAAAGCCAGGCAAACAGCACTGGGTGATTTGATATTGGATGATCTGGTGCTAACAGGACAAGAATCGTCAACGTCATGGTTATTTAACGCGCATTCTTCTTTGGGGAATATTGCGTATGAGCGCTTTCGTGATGGGCAGCCTTCTGTATTGCGGGCTAAGTCTTTAATGTTTCCCGAGGCGTCTGTTGATGAAGCGTCTCTTGAGAGGGCCTCTAATCAACAAGTGACAAAAGAACGCCAGAGTATTTTCGACAATATTACATTAGAGAATATTGAGCCAATGGATGTGCAAATTGATCAGCTCAAAGTGGGAGATAAACTTTGGGGAAATATTGCCTTTGATTTTCGGCCAGAGCCAAAGGCATTTGTTGCTAAACGTATTCGCGGAAATATCAAAGGTATTTCATCGACTGACAGCTTTTTAGCACTGTATAAACAAGGTATTCACCCTGTACCCAATCAGAAAGACAGTCAAAAATACCCTGAAAGTACTCAAGCGGTATTACAAAAAGAGTCCGGCTCTTGGCAAACGACGTTTGATGGCATATTGACGACGGGTGATTTAGGTGAAGTGTTGCTGGCCTTTGATTTACCCAAATCCTTAACGTCGACATCGGCTAAATTTGATACACGTTTGTATTGGTCAGGTTATCCGGATGAGGTAGGCCTTGATGCCCTTATGGGTTCTGTTGATGCGTATATTAAAAAAGGTCAGTTTTTGGCTGGGCAAGAACAGGGTGATACAGACTTTTTAAAACTCTTGGCTTTGTTTAACTTCGATACTTTGATGCGCCGCTTAAAATTAGATTTTTCTGATTTGAACTCAGACGGTTTATCTTATGACTCGGTCAAAGGAACTCTTCAATTTAAGCAAGGTATTGTTGAGTTGCCACATGAATCTCCTCTTATTGTTGATACCTCATCAGCTGACATTACATTAAAAGGTGATGTTGACCTGATGCAAAAAACAATTGATAGCCATCTTGCAGCGACCTTGCCGATCACAGGTAATTTGGCTGTTGCTGCGGCATTGGCTGCTGGTTTGCCTGTTGCAATGGGAGTCTATGTAGTGGGGAAGATATTCGAAGATCAAGTGGATGATCTAACACGTGTTAAATATAATGTAAGAGGTCCATGGGATAAGCCTAAATTTTCTGTCGATAATATTTCGGGTGTTGGTAACCGCCAGAAAAAACCTTCCAACCGGGAGGTGGATGCCTCACAAGGTAATTAAAGTCGGCTTTTAATGTGTCTAAAGGTTAGATTGATGCGGGGGCTGAGCTTTTTGGTGCTTTTAGGGATGTGATGCTGCCAGTTAGCCTGTGTTTCACCTGACATAATCAACAAGTCACCGTGTGCAAGGCTAATACTTAGCTTATTTTTGTGGTGCTTTTTTTGCCTTAGTAAAAAGCGCCGCGTCTCGCCAAAACTGATAGAAGCAATAGCGGGGGATGCGCCTAGTTCGGGTTCATCGTCACTGTGCCAACCCATGCTATCTTGCCCTGCTCGGTAGTAATTACAGAGTACTGAATTAAAGTGGTATTCCTTATCTATACTGATTCTTTTCTTTAATGATAAAAGCGTATTGTTCCAGGGGAGCGGGATCATACTTCTCCCTGAATATTGGTATTGTGCCTCTGCATCGCCATAGTAAGCGCTGAGTCGTGGCTCTTTCTGGGTTTTACCAAATAGGTGTATGTACCCTTGTTGCCACTGAATGTTAGCCTGTAGCGCCTCGTAATAGGTGTCCGCAAGCGTAGTTTCAATGAACTTTGGGTGCCAGTAAAGACTCAGACCATCATGTTCAATCCATTCGCCGTTTTTTTGCAAGTAATTGTTTTGTATTAAATTATCTGTTATGGATCGCATGTTATCCGTTAAAAGTTAATGGCCTAATGATTTCTAGTCCATTGTGTATTTTACACTAGGATTATGACTGAACGTCTTGCGCTAACGCCTGTTGCATACGGGTGTTAGAATGCCACTCACAACAACCACTACGAGGTTTATCATGTCGCAATTACCTGACTCTCTTCGCGAGAATGTCCGTCTTCTGGGGGAGCTACTAGGCGATACGCTACTCAAGCATGAAGGGCTTAAGATCTTTAAAAAAGTAGAAGAGATCCGTACACAAGGTAAAGAGATCATCGACGCTGAAGGTGATGATACCGCATTACTCACATTGTTAAATGGTGTAGAAGATGTTGAGGTCTTACCCATTGCGCGTTCTTTTAATCAATTTCTGAATTTAGCGAATATCGCAGAGCAAGAGTTTAGTGCGAGCGTTGAAGCTGGGACGCATGACGGCTTAGACCAGCTATTGTCTGAACAAGTAGACGCCTTAGGCAAGGATGAGTTGGCGGCTGTGGTTGATCGCTTAAAAATCGAACTGGTTTTAACGGCGCATCCCACTGAAGTGACACGTCGTACACTGATCCGTAAGTACGATGATATTGCCGATAACCTGTCTGGCTTGCGCCGTGCAGATCTCTTACCGCATGAAGTCAGCAATCATAGAGCTGCGCTCAATCGCTTGGTTGAAGAAATCTGGACAACCGATGAGATTCGAACAGAAAGGCCGACCGCTGTTGATGAAGCCCGCTGGGGTTTTGCTGTCATCGAAAGCAGCCTTTGGAAGGCTGTCCCTCAGTTTATTCGGCATTTTGATCAACTTGCCCGTAAACGTTTAGGTAGCGGCCTTTCTCTTGATGCCGCACCGTTTGCGTTCTATTCATGGATGGGCGGTGATCGTGATGGTAACCCTAACGTAACGCATGATGTGACTGAGCGTGTTGCCTTGTTAGGGCGCAAAATGGCCGCAGATCTCTACTACAGCGATATGCGCAATCTGGCGGGTGAGCTCAGTATGACAACCGCCAGTGCAGAGCTAATGGAGCAGTTACCTGCTGGCAGTAGTGAGCCTTACCGTGACATCCTTACCCCTATTGCTAAGTTGCTTAATCGTACCTCGGAGTGGGCTGAAAGCCGACTGCGTGGAGAAGTAGGGCACACCAATGAGGCCATCCTCACGCAGAAAGCGCAAATACTGGATGTGCTTCACCTTTGTCATCGCTCTCTTTGTGAGCAGGGTTTGCAAGATATTGCGGACGGTACGCTGGTTGATTGCATTCGACGCTTGAATTGCTTTGGTATTAATTTAGCGCCTTTGGATATTCGACAAGACGGCGAGCGTCACGTTGGCATTTTAGATGAGTTGACTCGTCATCTCGATTTAGGCAGTTACCTCGATTGGGATGAGTCGCAACGCCAAGAATTTTTGTTAACAGAGCTAGCCAGTAAGCGTCCTCTCCTACCTTTAAACTGGTCACCCTCTGACGAGGCCGCAGAGGTGCTTGCGACCTGTAAGGTTGTCGCTGAGCAGCCTCGCGAAGTGTTATCGCATTATGTTATTTCAATGGCTAAACAGCCTTCTGATGTTTTGGCTGTGGCGTTATTACTAAAAGAAAGTGGCATGACATGGAATATGCCCGTTGTCCCATTATTTGAAACCCTTGATGACCTTGATCGCGCACCCAGTGTGATGAACAAGCTCTGGCAACTGCATTGGTATCAGGAATACAGTGCGGGCGAGCAGACGGTTATGATTGGTTACTCTGACTCGGCTAAAGATGCAGGGAAGTTGGCGGCAACATGGGCACAGTACAAAGCGCAAGAGCAGCTGGTGAATATTGCCGATAAACATAGCGTTCAGTTGGTGCTGTTTCATGGCCGTGGCGGTACGGTCGGCCGTGGTGGCGGCCCTGTTGAAAAAGCCATGGCGTCACAGCCTCCAGGTTCAGTAAAAGGCGTTATTCGTGTAACAGAGCAGGGCGAAATGATTCGCTACAAGTTTGGCCGTTCGGGTGTTGCCTTTAAGAGTTTGTCTAGCTATGTCACGGCCAACCTCATGGCAACCATTGCGCCGGCTGCTGCACCAAAGTTGGAGTGGCGTGAGTTGATTGAACAAATGTCTCAAGTGAGTTTGGAGGCATATCGTAGTGTTGTCAGAGGAAGTGATCAATTTGTCCCGTATTTCAGAAGCCTAACGCCAGAGCAGGAGCTTAACAAGTTAGCATTGGGGAGCCGCCCAGCAAAACGTAAAGCAACAGGGGGTGTTGAAAGTCTTAGAGCTATCCCTTGGGTCTTTGCTTGGACGCAAGTACGCTTAAATCTACCTGCTTGGTTGGGTACACTTCAAGCACTAGAGTTTGCCTTGAAGAAAGACCCAAACATGTTAAAAGAAATGCTAACAGATTGGCCTTTCTTTGCCAGTTTTATGGATTTGCTGGAGATGGTTATCGGGAAGGCTGACTTACAAGTTTGCGCATACTACGAAAAACAATTGGTTGATGCCGATATTCAACCTCTTGGACAACAGCTACGTTCCGATTTGGCAGAGCTAGGTCGTTGCATATTGTCTATTAAGGGACAGTCACAGCTCCTTGATCATGATCCTCATCTGCAAAGTAATCTGAGCGTGCGCAAGCCTTATATTGACCCGCTGAATTTTTTGCAAGTGGAATTACTAAAGCGTGAACGTAAAGCCGGTGATATTGGCGCAGATCTAGAGCGTGCACTTAAAGTCACTATGACAGGCATTTCTGCTGGCATGCGTAATACCGGCTAATAACCAATAGTGATAGCGTTGCCAATTAGCGTGTGATGCAACGTGGTGTTAATTGGTATCATCAGGCAATATGTGCTGAATTATATTCTCTGATAATAAAAATGCGGCTTGAATAGTGATTCAAGCCGCATTTTTTGTTGAGCGTGCGATACAAATAAAATACTATCTGCGATGAATGGGTAGTTATACTGGTACGTATCAGTCTTCATGGCTTATATATTCAATCTTATGTATTCAATATAGTCGAGCAATGTTGATTAATAGGGTCAAATGCAAAGCTCTACTTTAATAGGGTGTCACCTTGTAAAAAGTGAGTATTCATCAGTATATGCCGCGATCATAGTTTGTTCACCAGAACTTTTCATTAGCACTTTTCACCAAAGCTTTTTTTAGTTATTGGTGTTTTTCATGTAGCAGCAAGGCGACAGCAAAAATGCGAAGTACACTCAACCGCCAAACCGGACAAGAGTCATCTTACCGTTATCCCGGTATGACTTTTGTTTCACAAGCTCTAAGTGCGAATAGTAGTCGCCGGGTTTTGGATTTAGGTTCAGCGTCAGCGGCCAGCTTTAACTTTTTTATGCGAAAAAGTTGCACTGTGCGTTTCGAAAATGTGAGCCAATATGTCAGTGATCAACTGACTAATGCTAGCTCATCTGATACCAATATCTTGCGCGCCAGCTTAGAGGATTATCTCAGTGGATTCCGTAGTCATGAAAAGTTTGACGTTGTCTTAACGTGGGATCTTTTTAATTATCTTGATCTAGAAACTATTAGTTGGTTAATGGGGCGGTTGGGACAGTATTGCCATGATCAAAGCTTGCTTCATAGTATCCGTTATACGGAGCCTACGCGTTTTTTACCTAAGCGGTATCAGGTTGTGAGCGAGCATGAGATTAAGCTGCAAGCACTGGGTGTGACCGATGTGTATTTTGGTCAGCATGCGTTATCTGAATTAGTGCATTCTTTACCTTTTTACTATTTGGAAACGCGCTTTGATCAAGTGAGCGGCATGCCTGAGGGCGTTAGTGAAGAGGTATATCGGTTTTCTCCCAGTAAGCGAAACACATTGCGTCATCAATCTAAATTGGCTACACCCGAAGTGCAGCAAGATGTATTGCCTGGCTTGGAGCACCGTTCTTATGCGTTAGAGTCGCTTTGTGAGCACTTAATGACTATCGAGTCACCGAGAATTTTAGATCTGGGCGCTCAAATAGAAACCAATGCTGAGTTTTATGGCTCTTATTCAAATAATGTTGTCTTTGCGGGTCTCTATGACAAGCTTCAACATTTGATATCGCCCGCTGATTTGCTGTCATCACCGGATTTGCTTAATTGCCAATCCAATGAGAAGTTTGATGTGATTTTTGCGTGGGGGCTTTTCGGTTGCTGCTCTCCAGAGCAACTGCAAGCACTTAAGCAGCGTTTGCTACCGCATATGCATTCCAATACAAAAATTCATGTTGTGATTTACGCAGGGCATACTGAGCCCGTTGACCCGGACAAGTACCATATCAAAAATATTCATACGGTCTATTTACCTGCTACACAAGATTACTGCAGCACTAACCCGCCGGTAACAGCTATTCGCTTGCTGAAAATATTGGGTGATGCCAGCTATGAAAATAGCTTTATCATGAAGCCGGGTATGGCTCCTAATTTCTTTGAGCACATACTGGTATTACAAAAGCCTCAGCCACGCTGAGGCTAGCTTCTTCTCATTACGGGCTGATTTGGGTGATGGAGTCTTCAGCATATTCAGCTAGAAGCTGATTAAAGAGAGTGAGTATTTCTTAAATGAGTGGAGTCTAGCGTTAGTCGGATTTGCCTGAATCTTTGATATCTTGCTCTTTCAAATCTTGAATTAGCACCCAAGGCGCTAAGGCGCAAGCCCAAAAAGTGGGTTTGGTTTCTGCCCATGCCATGGCCTGCTCATCATTGACGGGGTGCACGAGCCCTTGTGTCGTCCATGCTTCAAATGCATTTTTATCATCACGCATTAATGCTGAGCCTACTTCAATCAGATCCAGATCGAGCGCAATATAGATCAGCTTGCCCGCAGCAAAA
>CALIUX010000008.1 GCA_938048505.1 uncultured Pseudomonadales bacterium | reverse complement strand
GGGGCGATTCCCGTCTGTTCAAACCACTCTCCATTTGGGCTTAGGCGTATTTCATAGGAAAAAGCAAAAGCAATATCACTAGATAATCGGCTTATTAATGGAGAAGAAAACCCACCGCCCGTTGCCTCACCTACAAAATAGGTGTTCGGTCTAGCAGACATGGACAGCACTAATATTTCAGCAGCACTAAATGTATCAGCGCTGGTTAAGATGACCACGGGCTTAAGGTACTGGACTTCACCTACTGGCTTAACCATGGTGTCTCGAAGTGGCGTACGCATGCTTCCTCGACGCGCCTGCCGAGAATAAACATGCGTTTCAGAATCGATAAAACGACTCATAATACTTAACGCAACCTGACCATAGCCACCTTCATTGCGGCGTAAATCCAGAATAATGCCGTGCGTATCTTTCATTTGACCAAGAACCTCTTCCAGCACAGAGTCCACAAATAGAACATCAGCAGCGGGATCACTGGAGCACTGCCCCTCTATGTTTTTTGTAAAACCTAACATTGAAGGTATCTCTATATACCCCACATTCTCTTCAGTATTAAAATAAGTTATGGGTGGCGCACCTTGAACATCTTCTTGCACAATTATTTGCACACTTTCAGCAGCATAGTCCTGTGAGATTGTGCTGATAAGTTCGAGCTGCTGCTCTGCATTACCCTCAAGAATCTCCAACTCACTTTCTGTATAAAACTCAAGATCAGAGTTAAATAACTCAGGATTACGCTCAACAAAGTCGTTATTGATACGATCAACCAAACTCAGCCTGCCGCTCTCAGAAGCGCTCTGATTGGCGTTATCATCACATAACAGCTGATGCAGTCCTGCAGAAGCATCACCTTGAATCACATAGGTATGCGGATCTTGCAGCGTCTGAATAACAGAAGACAGCACATCAAATAATTCTTCTTCATCGCTAACGTTCTCAGCCATTGATTTATAGTGCTCATAAACCGCATCCCAATCGGTTTCACTTAAGTCAAAGTCAATATAAGAGTCATTTATTCGACTCCAAAAAATATCAAAATCTAGTTGAGGGTTAAACGCATACTCGGCTTGCCCTTTCAGAGGTAAGAGCTGGGTGGCGCAACTATCTGGGAGTACAGCAATACGCGACAGGTAAGATGGGGATAAAAACCGCGTTCCTGACTGTGTGTGCTTAAGCTGCTCACCCGACTTTTCAATCATAAAAATGTCAATGCCGTCGGAAATAGACATCTCATCATCCTGTACTACAAACCGACCTTGGTCTAGCTGTAAACACACATCCTCATCAATCTGATATATCGTTGATTCATACACACCTTTTTTATAAGAGAATGTAATAATCTCTGGCTTCTCTTCATAACTAAAAACCCCCTCAAATTGACCCAACTCAGCAATAAGAGGTTCATTATTACTAGCAGATGGCTGGCCATTACAAGCCATCAAAAAGCAACTTATAAAAAAATAAAGCATTGCAGAAACCCACTGAAACTTAGCGCTTAAAGAAAAATTCATTTAACAAAACCTAATCATGCAATTTTAGGAATGCGACACACAAAATTTGCCCCACCCAAACTCTGAGAATCGGTGATAACTAAAACACCACCATGCCAACCTATGATTTTTTCACAAATAGCCAATCCTAAACCATGGCCTTTCAATCCACTTTCGCCTCGTTGAAAAGGCTTTAAAAGTCTTTGGCGCTGATCAGCTGGGATACCTGGCCCATCATCTTCAACACTCAACATATAGAAATTTTCATCTTCTGTTAGGCTCACTAAAACCTCTGATATCGAATACCTTAAAGCATTTACAATCAGGTTATTCAATGCCATAGCGAAGTAAGTTTTGTCTATACTCATAAAAACATCTTCAGGTAATTTTGATAAAACGATTCTTTTCTCTCTCAAAGAAGTTTCTTTAGGGGTATAAAAAGATAGCAATTTTTCTATATATAGTTTCATACCAACGGACTCTTTTTTAAGAGAAATCGCACTTTCATCTAATTTTGCATAATCCAAAAGAGCATCTATCAGTGCTTGCATTGTATCCAAATCAGAATCAATTTTTTGATAGCATTGCTCTCTTTGCTCATCACTATCAGACTCCGCTAACATATCAACACCAAAGCGCAACCTTGCCAAAGGTGTTTTCAAATCATGAGATACTGCTCTAGACAAAATCTTGTTATCTTCTAAAAGGCCACTAATCTTTTTGGCCATTACATTAAACGCACGCTCTATATGGTTAATATAAGACATATTAGAGATGGGAATTCGCGTATCAAATTCTCCCTGCCCTAAAAGATTGGCACTTGCATTAAGACGCTGCAATCTTCCAACTAAAGGAAGGAGCCAAAAAGCGATCAAAACTAAAACACCCAAATAAAATGCAAGCGTAAAGAGCAAATTTAAATATCTTTTTTCACTCAAATCAGGATGCGGAAACTCTACAGTAAGAATAGCTGCATGATTGGGTAAGTAATAATGGTGAATAAGGTTCTCGGAAGATTCTAATATCAGCGCTTCGCCCGCTTTAAAACCCCTATCTAATTCATCTGGCAGGTCTAATGTGCTTTTCTCTTCTACAAAAAGCGCTATATCACTCTCGCCATTCCACAGCCTAATGGCTGAGTTAAGGTCATCCGTTTCATTCAACAATCTAGCAATATACCGAGGGAATAAGTGATCATATGGGTATAAAGCTACGTCCTTTTTTTTATCATCAAAAACATCATATAACCAGTTAAGCCCAAGACCCACACCATACATTGACATTAAGACTGTCAAGACAAGAGATAAAGAGAGAAACCTCATGATGACCGCTCTATATGAGAAAGAATATACCCTTTACCCCAGACAGTTTTAATTGCAACGGATAAATTAGCTTCTTTCATTTTTTTACGTAATCTAGAAATTCTAATATCAATAGAGCGATCAAATCCGTCATACTGAATACCTCGTAACATTCCGACTAAATCTGCACGCCCAATCATCACATTAAACTGAGAAGCCATTAGCCACAAAACATCAAATTCATTGCCTGATATTGGCAAGCTTGCATTTTCAACCGTCACTGTTTTTGTTTCTTTTTGCAAGACCATGCTATCGATAGTCAACTCAGACTGCTCATAAGGCTTTTCATTATGGCGATCGAGCATTGACCGAATACGTGCCAGCATGGCTCTGGGTCTAACAGGCTTAGTCAAATAATCATCTGCGCCCAGCTCTAAACTACGAACCTCATCATCTTCTTCAGAACAGGCTGTCATCATTAAAATAGGACACTTACAAAATTCTCTTGCCTCTTTACAAATTTCAAAACCATTTCGATGAGGCAACATGATATCCAAAATAATAAGATCTGGGTTTATGCGCTTAATGGATTCAATAGCATGCAAACCTGAATGCAGCACCGTCACATCAAATAAATGGCGAGTCAAATACTCTGAAATCCACTCGGCAAGTGACTCATCATCTTCAATAACTAAAATATGATTTTTCATAACAAGGAGAAACAATAAAAAGGATTTTTTATTTATCAGATGATAATGAATGCATTACATCTGATAAATTCATACAACTTCAAGGTGTATTAAAATAATCGCCAACCCGTAGTAGAGCGACGGCGACCCTTGTAAACCGATACAACTTTGATATCGCGCGATGCCACAATCTCTCCGGCTGAATTTTTTAACTCAAAAGCGGTATCAGACTTACCTGAAAATTGATAAACATAACCTGACGATTCACTCGCACAATATTCAGCTTCAGCATTATTCTTGATATATAAACAATATTCTTCAGCCGTTTCTTGTTGGTTTTTGCTGTACCAAGCCACAGAAATTTTTTGATAACACACTTGACCTTGATGTAAAGCAACGCACTTATGCGGTTTAATATTCAGCGCAATATTATCTGCATAGACGTTAAGGGGGTTAAAAAAATTAAACAGGATAAAGGATAAAACTTTATATTTTAATGATAAGAAATTCACAAAATCACCCATCAAAAAACATAAGATATTGATGTTTCAATGCTTCCCGCAAGCGGCTGAGCTGCTAGCGGACTAGATGATGCACCACGCCCTAAACGATTGAGCGTTATCGTACTCCGCGAGACCCAATGTTCGCTGAGTGGGCGCGTCACGCCTAATTCCATCAAGTAATTGACCGAAGATCGAGCTTTAAAGACAGGAAACCGACTGGTCGCCTCGCCGGGTGTAATGCCCCATAGAAACTCATTACGCTGACGAGATGACCAGCTTGCGCCACTAAAAGCATAAATATTCCAATTTCTTACTTGCCAAGCATGGCCCAATATTAAAGAGGCTATTGGCCCAGCTTTGGCATTGGAATAATCACTCTCAACACGAAATTGAACAATACTGCTATCGAGATAATGAGTCAGCCTAACGCCCCCTTCAATTGAAGAGGTATCGCGTATAGATAAACGCCTATCGCGCTCTTCCTCTGTTAACCCAGAAATAATGTCATTGCCATCCTCTGAGAAGCCCGAGAAATTCGCTGCAATTAAATCTACAGACCAACGATCATTTTCCCACAATGCATACCCTAAATTTAAAGTAGTATTAGCGCTTTCGATCGCTTCGGTAAAAAAACCCTTCCAGTGAAATTCCCAACTAACACCCAACACCAAACCCGAGCCTTTATTATCCTCATCAAAAGAAATATTGCGGTGATGCTCAAAATGCCCCAACCCTAAAGACAATTCAAAGAAATTATTGTCAGTGCTGCCACGCACCTCTCTTGCAATATCACCTGCAACACTTAAAGCTGGGCAAGCCAAGCTTAAGGCGGTAAATATAATAAGTCGTTTAAACATGATTGCTCTCACACTGAATTAACTGCGTATATTAAAACCCAGCATGGCTAGATGCGTCTGTAACAAACTGTTTCAAGTACCAACCTGAAAACGAGCCCATGCAGACCGACCAGGAGAAACAATTAAAACACCCCAGGCTGAATGCAGAGGGTAAAGGAGGTAATACATAAGAGGCTTAAAACTAGACGAATGGAGGAGCATGGAAAATGCTACACACAAATAACAGGCATAAAAAAAGCCGATAGAACTAACTATCGGCTTTTAATTGGAGCGGGAAACGAGGCTCGAACTCGCGACCCCAACCTTGGCAAGGTTGTGCTCTACCACTGAGCTATTCCCGCATAATGTGGCGTCCCCAAGGGGATTCGAACCCCTGTTACCGCCGTGAAAGGGCGGTGTCCTAGGCCTCTAGACGATGGGGACTAAGGACGTTCACATTATGTGAAAGCTAACCATTGAAATAAAACACTTTATATTCAGATGTTTAGCTTTAACTTCGAAGACGTTATGCTCTTTAGATAAGGGCATTGCCCGTCGAAGTGGGGCGCATTTTAGGGATGCTAAGACGTACTGTCAACAACTTTTTTAAAGAAAGTTTAATAATACTGCCTTTGATGAATAATTAGCCAATAAGGCAGCCCAAGAACAGGCAAGTGGCATCAAATTCCCGCTAAAACAAAGGGCTACTGAAAACTTGCTACGGCCATTGACGCGATTCGGCTAATTTCACAATAAGGGCGACCACACTGCTCTTGCCACTGATTGAATGCGCCTTGTACAGCCGCCATTGCACTCATACTGGTAGGCGCCTTATCAATAACACCCTGCGCGCGCAAAACCGCTACCACATCGTCAGTGAGCAAAAATGTATCTTTACCCGCCATCCGCAAAAAATACGCACCCGATATACCGCCTAACTGAGCCCCTTCTTTTTTAAGCTTACGCCAAAGATCAACAATTTCACTTGGGGGCCACTGCGCTAAAAAGGCACCAAAGCCACCGTGACCTTGCCCCAAATTAAGCACCAATGACGCATTAATGCGGATCGCCTTCATTTTGCCTAAATGGCGAACTAGGTCGCGATTCCCCATCAACTCATCAAGCTTTTCATCGGTCATGTGTGCGCAGACTGTGGGATTAAACTGATTGAGTGCTTTTTCAAAAGCAGGCCACTTAGCATCTATCACGCTATGCTTCAGGCCCGCCCTGAAGATACGGCGCATCATTGTACTAAGGTAAAAGGCATCACTGGTGTCGATGAGCGCCTGATCGCTTCGCAGTTGAGGCAACGATGCTTCAACAATCTGACTACCCCCCTTATGCAAACAAGCCGTAGCATAGAGCTCATCAAAATGTATCATTGGGCATCACCGAGCAGACTATGCTTAATAGAAAGGGAATTCACACAATAGCGCAGCCCTGTTGGAGCCGGCCCATCAGGGAAAACATGCCCCAAATGGCAGTCGCATTGACTGCAGGTGATTTCGACGCGCGCCATGCCATGCGAGCCATCCGTATGCTCTGCAACCGCACCAACATGGCAAGAAGAGAAACTAGGCCAGCCGCTTCCCGAGTCAAATTTAGCGCCAGCATCAAAAAGAATCGCACCACAACAACGGCACGCAAACGCACCCTCGCCTTTAAAGTCATTATATTCACCCGAAAAAGGCCTCTCCGTCCCCTTTTCTCTACAGATGCGATATTCTTCAGATGTTAGCTTATCTTTCCAATAAGCATTACCCATAAGACTCTCATCGTTTTTTAGGTCGCTATCTGACATAATCTCTCCTATTAAATAGGTTATTCAGGCTATTTCCACGCCCTTTAAATTACAGGCTCTCTCGCACCTTTACGCAAGAATGGAGTAAAAAGGTTATACATAATGCAGCATATCAATAAATCCCAAAAGCTCGATGGCGTTTGTTATGACATTCGTGGGCCCGTATTAGAGCAGGCCACTCGCCTTGAAGAAGAAGGCCAGCGCATACTCAAGCTCAATATTGGCAACCCTGCCCCTTTTGGTTTTGACGCACCGGATGAGATTATTGCCGATGTCATACGTAATATCCGAGAAGCGCAAGGCTACACCGCGTCTAAAGGGTTATTTGCTGCACGCAAAGCTGTCATGCATGAATGTCAAAAATTAAAAATTGAAGGTGTGGATGTCGATGATATTTACCTCGGCAATGGCGTCAGCGAACTGATAGTCATGGCCAATCAAGCATTGCTCAACGATGGTGATGAAGTGCTTGTACCCTCGCCTGATTACCCTCTTTGGACAGCTGCGGTCAACCTTGCGGGCGGCAACGCCGTGCACTACATTTGTGACGAACAAGCGGATTGGATGCCTGACATTGAGGATATAAGAAGCCGCATTACGTCTCGCACTCGCGCAATTGTTGTCATCAACCCAAACAACCCCACTGGGGCGGTATACAGTCAAGAGGTTTTAGAGCAAATCATCCAGCTGGCGCGCGAGCACAACTTGGTCATTTTTGCAGACGAAATTTACAGTAAGATCACTTACGATGATGCCGAATTTGTCCCCATGGGACGCCTTGCAAAAGATGTGCTGTGCATCTCTTTTAACGGACTTTCAAAGTCGTATAGGTTGGCTGGGTTTCGATCAGGCTGGCTGGTCATCAGTGGAGCCAAGCACCTGGCAAAGGAATACCTTAAGGGCATTGAAATGCTATCGTCTATGCGGCTTTGCGCAAATGTGCCTGCAATGCTTGCAGTACAAACTGCGCTAGGGGGATACCAGAGTATTAATGAACTGATATTACCTGGAGGCAGGCTCGTTGAGCAGCGCAATGCAGCAATGGATGCGCTCGAAGCAATTCCAGGCATAAGTTGCGTAAGACCCAAAGGGGCGATTTATCTTTTTCCCAAGCTCGATTTAAAGCGCTACCCAGTTGTTGACGACCAGCAAATGATACTCGACTTTCTTCTACAAAAAAGAGTGCTGTTAGTACAAGGCAGCGCATTTAATTGGAAAGAGCCAGACCATCTTCGTGTCGTCTTCTTGCCCGTAAAAGATGAAATCACTAAGGCCATTAACAGCTTTGGGGATTTTTTGAATTCTTATTCTTTTTAGTAAAGAAAAACTTGTTCTTAACGGACTGCTTTTACTCACCATAAATAAGATTTAATATTATTTATGGTGAGTAAAAGCAGATAGCCATACGAGGCTAATCAAGCTAACACCTGATCAATTGCGGATTAAAGCTTAAGACCATGACCGATCTACATATAGATGACTTTTATCGTGATACAGCAAAAATACTGCTAACACTCTACAAGTCGTTCCCCAGACAGATTACCTTGTACGTCGAAGATATCGCGGGGCCAGATACGCCCGATGAGTTTGGTCTACACAGCAAGCGACATGAAGCCTGCCTCAGTGCATTACTTTGGCTCAGCAATGCAGGCTATTTACACTACTCAGATATTATAAAGAGGGAAGCACTAGAAAATGTGACGCTGAGTCACCGTGCATTTGTACTACTCAACAGCTCGCCCAATAACGAACAACTTGACGGCAAATCAATCAGCGATCTCGATAGCACCACACATCAAGCCAGCAGCATAAAGCCGGTTGCCAGTTCAAAATCGCTTCTCATTCACCAATTGAAAGAAACGTTAAAATATGGCAGCTCTGACACTCTTGCCAGCTTGATAAAAAGATTAATGATTTTATCGCGTGCACTGCCGCAATAAAGAAAGTATTTTTAATAAAAAGTTTGCAACAAAAACTTAGAACTTGACCAAGACGATAATAAAGCAGCTAAGCCAAGCAAAAAAATTAGATAAGCAGATGATGCCGCTGCCTGGAAGTACTAATCAATTATAACCCCTCGATACATCCTCTTCTTACGGTGTACTTCTTTTTCTGTTGTGCTCAGTTCTTTTTTTACATCTGCATTCTCTTCTGCTTTTTCCATAGCTGCGCCTCGATACAAAATTTCTTCTCGGCGAGGAGAGGCAGGCGCCGATTGCGCTTCAAGTGGTGCAGATGCGCCCCGATAGAGCCTCTCATAAGGCTGCCCATTTTCATCAACCAACACCAGCCCTTTTGCCATAAGCGCTTGAATTTCCAGGTCTGAAAGCATCTCTAAAAAGGAATTACATTTATCTAAAATGGTTTTATTAGTAGAACGAATACACTCATTAATAATGAGAATAGTTTTGTAGGCATCTTTATGCCAAGGGACTCTAGAGCCCATTTCAAGCTCATATGTGTAAGCCAGCCCGATTAGGCCTAGCTCAGCATCAGGCGATACACCCAAACTATTTTTAACAGAAGAAATCATTCGAACCTCCAGTTTTTTTATTATAATCCATAACACATCTCTCCCCTCGACCACTGACCTATTCAGAAAAAGCTTTATTCATTACAGTCAGCATCTAAATGTGATACTCAGAAAATGATTATATGCTAATCATCAAATCAGATAGGAAAAACGTTGTAAAATATACGCAAACGGACCAAGAATCGATTTGATTTAACAAAGAAAAATAAGCCGTGCTGATTCTAGTCGACAAAAAGACAGCTAAAAATCAAGCTCTTGGCAACTGGCTATTTAATGACCCGCATATAAAAATGCAACAACCCTACAACTCCTAATAGATTGCTTAAATATACTCACTAAGCATCCTACCATCAAGCTTTATCTAAATAATAAGACACTAATAATGCCGTATAAAAGCAGTCGCATTTAAGTAAAGCTCAATTAGCAGAACAATTACTTTTTTAAAATAGCACCTATAAGAATAATGATTATCATTTGATGGAGGTGAGCGTTTAATACTCAAATAAAAAACAATGCGTCAATACGCTGTACAAACAGTAGAGAAAAGGAAATTTATTTTAAGCGGTGAATGCCCGGCTGGAAGACTCAGCAAAAAACTAAGTATTAGAAAAAGTGTAAAGAAGGGAAACGGCGAGGAGAGAGTCAGAAACTCGCCGTAAAAAAATATCAACTTCTTCTACAAAACCTCGTCAAAAATTTCTGCTGCTGGCGCCGTAAAAGTAAAGTTCTCACGAATATATTTTAATGTCGCCATTTCCGTGTCGGTTATTTTTACACCATCCTTCGCACTATCAATTAGCTCCTGCGCCTCTTCTTTAGAAATACGACTCTCACCACGCCCTGTAGTATGCTTTTTTGCCAGCTCGAGTAATTCTTTTTCTAACTTAACACCATCAATTGTGACATATGCCATGAACTTAACCCTCGAAAATCATTTGAATTAAAAAAGGCACCCTAAGGTGCCTTTTGATCATGCTGTTACTATATTAGTTAACAAGCTTGAGATGCTGTAATGTTTTCATGTTCAGATAACGATCTTGTGGAAGCTTGTTATCTCTTTGATAAGCATTAACCGCTTGAATCGTTCTCTGACCGATCACACCATCAGGTGTACCCGCATCATAACCTTCTGAGTTAAGCTTTTGCTGAAGACGTGAAATCAAGCTAGGCGTTACGTTGGTATCACAAAGGATATCACGCCACTCCATAAAGCCTTCTTTTTCAAGCTCACGATAGCTAACTGTCTTGGTGACAGCAGGGATAGTGTTACGCACTTCTTGCGCTTCACGAACAAGCTTCTTAACTTTCTTCGTTTCGAATGACGCTGGGAGCTCAACGGTCTTAGTGTAAGCTTCGTTTTTCACAACACGACGTGTAACAGTTTGATACTTAGCAGGCTTCTCGATCAAACAAAGCTTGTTACCCGTGCGGCTATCTGCACTCATCGATGTATCGCTCACTTCGTGCCAAACAAACTCAGGCTCAGAAACAGTCTCTGTAGACGTTACCGTTTTGTATTTAGCCGGAATTTCGATTTGACGCTGAGATGCAGCAGAAACAAGTTCACGTACTTTTACAGTCTCGTACTCAGCAGGAATATCAATACGCTGAGTTGTCGCTTCAGACACTAAACGACGACGCTGAATTGTTTTGTAAGTGGCGGGCACTTCCACCAAACACATGATTTCGCCAGTAGCAGCATCAATTTTTTGGATCGGGCCAGTCCCTTTTTTCCAAGTTGTATGTGCAGGCTTATCGATGATTTGCTCTGAGAAAGACTCGTATTTAGCCGGAACATTTACCAAGCGTGAGCTAGCTTCTTTTACCAAAATACGCTTTTCAACCATTCTGTATTCAGCAGGAACTGTCTCAATACGGAATGATGCAGCAGATACTTCAACTTCTCTTGCAGTTTGGCGTGTTTTTGCAGGCACTACGTGCTCGTGATAACACGAGTTTACAGGGGCGCCATCAATGTCAATTCCGCCATTTCGTGCAGCACGAATTAACTCGCTGCTCACTGCATTTCTGTGCTTAAGGTCTGAAACCCACATGCGCTCTGAATCACGCACAAGTAATGTTTCTGTTTCTGTGCCATAAACAGCTGGCACACTCACAAGTTTAGATGATGCTTCTTGCACCATAACTTGCTCGTCTTCCCAACGGTACTCTGCAGGAATAATTTCAACTGACTCAGACGCTTCTTGTACAGTAATTGTTTTTTGTAATGTTCTGTAAGTTGGCTCAACCCAAACACGCGCATAACACTCACCTGGTTTTGCACCCGGTGGTAAAAGCGGCTCAGTACCAGCTACACCAGCAGACTGATTACTACGACGTAATTCACGTTCTTGTTCTAGCGCTTCTTGCGATCGCTGTAATTCTCTTTGAAGCGATGCAACTTTTTGAGAATCGCCTGTCGTAGATACAGTGGTTGTTGAATTGTCTTTGGCACCATTTTGGGCACAGCCGGCCTGCATCATGGCTACCCCGAGGGATACAGCTAATACAATAAACTTAGGTTTCACGTAGTGACCTCTACATATCAAAATTAAAATGGAAAAAACTAAAAGCATTGGAGAATGAATTCAGTTGTTTTTTTAGTTACAAACTCATTAGAAATTATCGGTGGTCATAATGCATTGAGAGTCCTGTATATAACAACCCCTTTAAAAAGTAGTCATACTGCCTTAAAAAGCAATAAAAACCTCAAAAAAAATCTATATATATCAATACCCTACAATAAAATTTACAACCAAAAACCTCATAGTAGCCGATGTAAAAAGATGTAAAAACTCACAGATCATCGTATTCAACAAAAATGATGCCGGCAAAACCAAAGACAACGTCACTTTAACCTAAAAATACAAATTCACTTTGCAGAGCAGGCCAAGAAGACGATAGCGCCAAAAGGATTGGCCATGACAAAAAGCATCAGCTCAACTTTTAATTTACCACTGTTTCGTGTGGTGTCGAATACATCAACAACCTTACGACACAAATTATTGCTATGTGGCGCAACAATTAATAGTTCTAATGTTTTAACCTAAATATTAAGCCTAAACCCCAGATCAAAACCAAAAGACAGCCATTAATCTAACTTAGTTTATCAAGTGATATAAGAAAAGAATATGACTATAAGGGTACAACAATAAAATTGATATAACCAAAAAGAAACGAGCGTTTGAAAAACTATCGTCATTTCTTAACTACACTATAGTTTGAATATTAAAACCCTCTCATTAGTGCAGCCCCAGTACAGCTAGCAACCACAAACGCACAAAATTTAATCACGTCATGATTCAGGCGACAAAATGTAAAATCCTGTTAAAAAAACAATACCCGCTTTTAATCTCATGATTTACCCAGCATTTACCTCTAGAATGGCGCTGTTATAAATAAAATACAGGTTGCAATGTGAAAGTCGCTTTATTAGAAGATGATGATGCCCAAGCAGAGTTAGTTATAGGATGGCTACAAGAACTTGGCTACGATGCTGAGCGCAGTAATAGCTGCAATCAGTTTATTGATAACTTCCATCGCACCATGCCCCAGTTTGCCGTACTCGACTGGGAGCTGCCTGACGGCACGGGCCTAGAAGTACTGAATATCATCCGAAAAATTAATAATGATATTCCTGTACTGTTTATTACTCAGCGTGATTCAGAAGAGGACATCGTGACAGCGCTATCAAAAGGGGCAGATGACTACCTTGCCAAACCGCTCAGACAAAAAGAGTTCTCTGCGCGTGTACAGGCTCTGACAAGACGAGCGCAAATTTCAGCCCCTCCACCGATTATCGAACTCGGTGCTTACAAAATCGACAAGCAGGGCCAGCATATTTATCGCGATGGGGTTAAGGTTGAGTTAACCCAAAAAGACTATGATGTCGCACTTTGCCTGTTTGAGAATCATGGCAAAGCATTGTCCCGAGAATATTTACTCAAAGCGGCCTGGGGTGTTAACTCCAGCTTAGACACTCGAACAGTTGACGTACACGTTAGCCGAGTGCGTCGAGCATTGGGGATAAACCCTGAAAACGGCTTTATCATTAAAACCATTTACCGCTTTGGATACCGTTTAGAAAAACTCAACTAGAGCTTATACTCAATGATGCATCGATTAGTATGCCGTACTGCCTTGCTATTAGTTTTAGGCCTGCACGCCATCGCAGGCTTAGCGAATGACTGGACCTACACCACTCGCCAAGGCGATACACTGTGGGATATTTGTGAAAAGTACACTAATCAGAGCCATTGCTGGCAAACAATTGGCGCCTATAACGACGCTTGGTATAAAGGGGAGCTCAAGCCCGGCACACGCATTCAGTTCCCCATTAGCTGGCTCAAGCTACAGCCCAAGCCCGCAACAGTAGAATTTGTTACGGCAGGTGTCGTCTTCCAACTTGAAGACAAAGATGAAGAAGCAAAGCCCGTGCTTGCTCAGTCAGAAGTCACAATGGGAACAACTATTACTGTGCCTGACGGTGAAGCTATCACCTTACGCTTTGCAGACGGCTCAACAATGAAGGTAAATGAGCCTTCTACTTTTACGCTAGACCGCCTTTCTAGCTTTGAATCAACAGGCATGGCCGACACACGCATTTACCTAAAAAGAGGCGCAGTGCAAGTCAACGTCCCCCAAAAACAGCCACGGACAAAATTCCAGGTGATCACACCCTCTGCTATTGCAGCAGTGAGAGGCACCGAGTTTAGAGTTGAATACAATGCCGAAGAGGGTGGCAGTTTACGTAATAGTGTTTATGAAGGCGGCGTGGGCATTCAAAACAATCAAGGTCAAACAGTTGTACCCGTTGGATATGGCATTGTTGCCAAGACTGATCAGCCTCCTGCAGGCGCGGTGAAGCTATTACCTCCACCAACGCTAAAGAAAGCTCACTCAAAAACAGTCACCATGCCCTACCCGCTAAGGTGGTCAAAAATGCACGATGCAAAGCATTATAGTGTGACACTTGCAAATCAGGCCTCACCTGATGCCATTATCAAAACAGCCCTTACGGCAGATAATCACACCACGCTCAGCAACATTGCTCCAGGCTGTTATATTGCCACGGTCCAGGCAATCGACCAATCAAAGCTATATGGCATGCCTGCAAACACAACGCTGTGCTTAAAGGAAAAACCTAAGCCAAAAGGTAATATCTGGATATTCTTAGGAATCGTTGCAACTGCACTTGCAATCGCCCTTTAAGAGCCAGAGCTTATGAATGTATTTATCTCCATGTCTTAAATGCTGAAGCCTCTATGCTAAAGTCCTTGCACGCTCTTTTGGCCTTTTTCCTTATTGGATGTATTGCCGCCTTAGATTACTGGGGCTTTCTTGAAAAGCTTGATTTGCAACTGCTGGACTCAGCTCAAAATTTCACACACTACCCTGTCTCGGATGAAATTGTCATCATCGAGATAGATGAGCAAAGCCTCGAATCATTAGGGGCTTGGCCTTGGCCTAGGTCTTACCATGCCAAGCTACTGAAAGTATTAGCAGAAGCCAAGGTTAAAACCACAGCCTTCGATATCTTATTTGCAGAACCGAGCAATCACTCTTTAAATGATGATATTCAATTTGCACAAGCTATCGAACAGTATGGCAATGTCATTTTAGGCATTGCCATACAAAAAATGCATTCTGGTGGCAACCTCATTGAAGTCGCCCCAACCCCCATATTGTATTCGTCCAATCCAAGACTTGGGCATGTGCATATCTTTTGTAGTAAAGACGCTATTTGCCGCTCTTTTTTTCTCAAGGAAGGGCTAGGCGAAAAAACGTGGCCACACCTATCACTTGCTCTCATTGAGCAACAGTCTCTGCCCATTACACTTCAAGGGAAAAGGCCTCTAGAAGAAATAGACTATACACCGTATGTCATCCACCGCGATTTCCATAATTATATTCTTTTCCCTAAAGACCCTAGGCGTTACAGCCGTGTTTCATATCAAGATGTCATAAACGGCGATGTCCCTGCGCATATATTTAGAGATAAAACGGCATTAATCGGTGTGACAGCGGCAGGATTGGGTGATCAAATTGCTACACCATTGGGTATCATGCCAGGTGTTCTTTTTCAGGCTTCGGCTTATCAAGCATTAAAAGAAGGGCATTTAGTCGAAAAGGTTAACGCTCTTTTAGGGTTGATTATTTTTTTCTTTGCAGGCTTATTACTGATACTTTTTTTAATGCGCCAACCCCCCTTGCACTTTTTAATATTAAGCCTGCTGTCGATAGTTGTAACCTATGCGCTGATGGTTGCAGGGTTAATCACTTTTAAAATATGGTTTCCTGCAGCAAAATTCATCATATTGATAATGGCTTTTTACCCCATATGGAGTTGGCTCAAATTACAAATGGCACTACGTTTCCTACAAAAGCGTTTAGGGACATTAAACAATCAAAAAAGCCATGTCTATACCGATATTCACTACGGTCTACCTCAAACTAATACGCTGTCACAAGAGAGCAAAATCGTTGAGCACTATCACGTCGATGTCGTCAGCAAAACGCTTAATGAATTAGAGGATGCAAGCAACATTATTGATCAACAGCGTTTTTTGATTCAACAAACACTCGCACATTTGAGTGAAGCCATCATACTCACCAATACGCAAGGCCAAATTATTTTATATAACCCTGAGGCCGAAGCACTCTTCAACATTACTCGTGATAGCAATATTGAAGACCTGAACACAACGCTTTCCCCGTCCAGCAATACCAAATGGCAGGGATGGACAGAGCTGTTTCAATCCATTACACAATCCGACCAATCAGAAGTAATTCATTTAGAAGCTGCCTTACAAAACAGTCAAGATGAAAGCTTTACAGGTGAAGAAAAAACACTGTATTGCAATATACGAAAAGCAAAATTCACAGCAGACTCAGAAAAAACGCATACAATTATATTTTTTGCTTTTACAGATATCACATCACTTAAAAAAGCCGAGCAGGCACGCATCGATACTTTAAATTTTTTATCGCACGATCTCCGCTCTCCAATGGTATCTATTCTCGCTCTTATCGAAAACATTGAGTCAGGAAAAGAGCAGCAACCTAGTGAAGTTATCTTTAAAAAAATTAGAAATTACACTGAAAAAAATCTAAATTATTCAGAAAATATTTTACTTTTAAGCAAAGCAGACAGCACAGGAAAAGAAACATTTGACATTGTTGATATGCATACCGTAATCGACTCAGCTTATTTTGATGTTGTAGAGATAGCCAAATTAAAAGATATTGTTATTAAAATAAAACGCACGCAGGATGAATGCCTTGTTGTAGGCGACGCAAATTTATTAGAGAGAGTTATTATTAACTTACTCTCTAATGCGATTAAATATGGACATAACAAGATGCTAATCACGATTAGCATGACAGTTATACATGACAACATTATTATTAATGTGAACGACAAAGGGCCGGGAATCAGCTCAGACCTTATTAAAGATTTATTTAACCGTTTCAATCGAAAAAGCGAAGCTCACAAACCCTTTGGATCAGGCCTAGGGCTCTTTTTTGTAAAAAAAGTTATAGAAAAACATGGTGGCTCTGTCCACGTGGAAAGCACGCAAGGTGAAGGATCAACTTTTTCAATCACCCTACCACTCGAACTGCAAGACGCATTTACCTACGAATAAGCATAATTTCACAATATTTAATTATGCTTATTCGTAGGATATGAGTATGATGACCATATCGAATTAAACTTCGAAAGTTAATGTATTCACTCTTTATAAATAGCAACAATTAAAATGCCGAATGATATATTAATTATCTTTGTTATTATTGGGGCAATTGGCACCAGCCTTATATTACTTGGCTGGCTTTTTAGCTTTCTTACTGCACTTGGAAACAATCAATATATATTTGGTATGGTTTCTTGCCTCTTTCCTCCTGCATCAATTGCATACTGCACACTTCACTGGAAGAGGGCAGCCTATGCAGGCAAAATGCTTTTATCTGGGTTTGCACTTGTAACACTTTGCACTATTACCGCAGCATTTTATGACTTTAACGTCTTTGCTAATGAGCCGCAGACCGAACAGCACCCAGAATTGACGGAACAACTCCCTCGCCCCTAAGCCTAGGCGCTTTTGAATCCAAATTAACGAGAATGAGCCCGCTCAAAAAGAGACCGGCAGTACTGCAGAACATCTAGACACTTACAAAAGCATTACACCTATCCAATGTCTATATGCACTCATCATTCCACCCGCACTTTATATAAAAAACTATTAAAAAAATACTTTCGATACATCTTATTTATGGGTGGCAAAGTACTGGCCGAGATCGCAACTGCCTAGTTTAGGTCATTGGCAAAGAATAACTAAAAAGGCCGATTTTTGAGCCAACCAAGCACCTATATCAAAAAATTTTGATATAGGTGCTTGGTTGCTGCTAAACTAGAGCCATGCAAAACTCAACCACCTCAGCACTGAGCAAACCCTCAAGTGCATCCTGTATGTACCAAACCGCTGAGCTAGCGAGCCTTCTCAAGGCCGCTGGTGATGAGCTGCGCTTGAGTGTTTTGCAAATGCTAGAACATGATTCGTATGGCGTACTAGAGCTAGCAAAAGCGTTTTCGGTCAAACAGTCGGGCATTAGCCACCACCTTAAAGTACTGGCGAATGCGGGGCTTGTTTGTACTCGACGAGAAGGCAACTCTATTTTTTACCGGCGAGTATCGATCGCACCTGAAGATATCTTCTCTGATATCAAGAAGGCCATTTTTCAGCAAGCTGACCAGCTCGGTCTCGCTGAACATTACAAAGAAGGCTTGAGGGGAGTTTGGCAAGAAAGGCAGGATGCTTCTGCGCAATTCTTTCTCGAAAATGCTGACAAGCTTAAAGCGCAACAAGACCTAATTGCGAGTTTTGAGGCCTATGCTCAGCCTGCCACAGAGCTGCTAGACCTCACTGAATTTCCCGAGCATGCCAGAGCACTAGAGGTTGGCCCAGGTAATGGGGATTTTTTGTCGGTGCTATCAGAACGTTTTAAGCATGTCGCAGCGCTTGATAATAACGAGCAAATGTTAAAGCGGGCAAACGAAACAGCTAAGCAATACACCAACATTGCGTATCACCTTGGTGACACGCAGAGCTTACCGGCACACGAGCCCTATCATTGCGCGGTCATTAATATGGTTTTGCACCATACGCCCTCACCCGCAAAAGTTTTGGCGGATGTCAGCAAGAGCCTTTTGCCTGGAGGCATATTAGTCATCACAGAACTGTGCCAGCACCAACAAGCTTGGGCGCGTGACGCATGCGGCGACATATGGCTTGGCATTGCCCCAACAGATCTTGAGGACTGGGCAAAAGCAGCTCAGCTTGAGCTTGGCCAAAGTACGTATTTAGCATTACGAAATGGTTTTCAAATTCAAATCAAACAATTTTATAAACCCTAATATCATAGAGGACTTGTTATGGCTGAATACAGTGTATTCACATCAGAATCCGTCTCAGAAGGTCACCCAGACAAAGTAGCAGATCAGATTTCTGATGCCGTTTTGGATGCCATTTTGACCGAAGATAATCATGCACGTGTTGCCGTTGAAACACTGGTTAAAACGGGCATGGCCGTTGTCGCAGGCGAAGTCAGGACAAGTACCTATGTCGACCTAGAAGATTTGGTTCGTCAGGTGATTCTTGATATTGGCTATAACAGTAGCGACGTGGGGTTTGATGGCGCATCTTGTGCAGTACTGAATGCAATCGGAAAACAAAGTGCTGACATTGCAATGGGCGTTGATGAAGGCGACAACAAAGACTTAGGCGCGGGTGATCAAGGTTTAATGTTTGGTTATGCCACCAACGAAACTGACGTGCTCATGCCCGCCCCTATTTTTTACTCTCATAGACTGGTAGAAAGACAAGCCTATTTGCGTAAAAGCGGAAAACTCAACTGGTTACGCCCAGATGCTAAAAGCCAAGTTTCTCTTCGCTATGAAGCAGGTAAACCAGTTGCCGTAGATGCTGTTGTTTTATCCACACAACATGACCCAGATGTTTCGCTAGCCACTCTTCAAGAGGCGGTATTAGAAGAAATTATCAAGCCTGTATTACCTGAAGAATGGTTGCATAGTGGAACACAATTTCATATC
>CALIUX010000007.1 GCA_938048505.1 uncultured Pseudomonadales bacterium | reverse complement strand
ATGCAATGGGCTGATTCGCTTGAGCCCTTACACGCTTACCTATATCGAGCTTAGGTTCCTCAAAAGACAAAGGTTTAACAGTTGCCGTTTTTTTCACCTTGGGCAAATCTTGCTTAACAGGCTTTTGCTGTTGTACCGCTTGCTTTTCTTGTACTTTTCCTTGTGCTTTCTCTTTTACTGGCTGTTGTTTTACCGGCTTAGATTGTTGCACCGGCTTTTGCTCAATGGGTTCTGGCTTACGTGCAGTTTTTGCCTCTTGAGCATCTACTTTTTGAACAGCAGCCTTTTCTTGCGTCGCTACTGCAGCTTTAGCAGATACAGCTTCAAGGGAAGGCTCATCATTATTGGGGCTGCTAGAAGAAAACTGATGCACATTAGAAACCGACTTGTCTTTTTCGGCCTTTGCTACTTCTGCATTCACCGCAACACCATCCTCAACCAATTCATTAGAGGTTGCGTCGACTTTAGCTGATGAAGCCATGGCTTTCACAAGACTCGCTCCTCGCTTAGAGGCCTTACCGCCAGCATGCTCAAAAAAGCAATGTGGACATAAGTGTGAGGCACGATAAACACCACCATTCATTGGTTTATGGCAGCTTTGGCAAGGCTTCTGTAATGATTGCATAAGATGATTCACTATTTTTGAACAAAAAACAATCAAATGTTAGGTTATTTAACCATATCACTCAATGATTGAAATCTATATTTGTGCATTTTTAGCCATAAATTAGTTATAAAGGTTGACTAATGGATTGGCTTTTTACGAATGTTAGCATGAACTATTATAAGGTAATACAGGTTTCGAATTCTAGTCGTTTTGACTTAATGGTACCTGAATCGAATAATAATTGACCCAATATTAGCGATATCCTTGCTTTGGTAAGAGCTATATAGAGGCCACTTCCTTTCTTTTATAAGCCTCAGAGATGGAAAAGTAACTTAACTTATAATGAAATGGTTTAGGAACACCCTAGCTATTCTAATCACAGCTATTGATCTAATTGGCGCAATAGGCTCTTTTCAAGGGCATCAAATTCAGCATCTTCGTAGGCCCGCAGCTTGTTATACTCCTCTGTTCCCAGATGCGCAGAAGATTGACGGTAGAACTCAGCCTTATATTGGCTCATCAAGCGCTTAAGCTCGGTACTCGTCAAGCGCTCTGCTCGCCTAATTTGAGCAAGAGAATCATCAAATGCCTTGCTCAGCTCAAGTTTAGACAATAAAACACGCTGCTCTTGCTGAGGGCTGATCGTCCCCTCGGGTAAAGTACTCGTAAACTGACGCAGCTTATATTGTTGAAAGTCAGATTCTTTTAGCAAGTGGTAAGCATGGTGATCATCTAAATCCAACAAACGATCTACCTGCTCATCAATCAACATTAATTTATGCTCTTGCTCAAGGAATGCCTGCTCAACGTCTTCAGGATCATCAAAATAGCCATGTAGTACCGCCGAGCCTAATGATTCCCGCTGAAAGAGTAACCGTTTTAAAGCTGTCATCTCAGAGGGATCAAGCGATACATTACTTATCAAGGCTGCATATTTTTTCATTGCGCTTTCTGCCAGCGATCGCTCTGTGCCCGACAGCCCAGCAAGCGGATCATCAGGCTCCGAATAATGGTCTGCACAAATCGCTTTAAGTGTAGAGGGTGTCAGAGGAAGTTGAGGCAAACAAGCATTGGAAGTTTGGGATGGCAAAACGTCTTTTAAACTCGCTTGCTGCCCAAGAGGCGTCGAGGCAACACCATCGCGTACTGTCGAATGATGATTCATTGACTGCTGCGCTACAACTAAAGTTGCTAGCGTGTTTTTTAACTGCTGATTCTGCACCCACAAAAAAATAAGGCCTGCAAGGAGCAACCCTGTCATCGCGAGCCACACAATTGTCTTGCCATGCTGACGCATCATGATTTCATCCTAGATAAACAAATATTTTACTGTGTGTCATACAAAAGCCCATAGACTGCAAAATAGTCAAAAGCGCACCAAATACATCACGAATGCCTTTGTATAGCACGCATTTTTAAACCAATATGGTGCGCATAACAAACGAGATAGTGCAAAAAGACAAGGCGTAGCACCTATATAAGGCATTTTTTGCGCACTGCATCAAACACATCAACTGAGTCAAGGTAGAATAAAAACCACACTTAAGCATTTGATTTTTATAACAAAAAAAACAAAAAAAATGCAACATCACAATTTGGCAACAAATTTGCTCTGTAGTTCAGTGTTTACAAATGCACAAATTTGTCCATTTTAATTTCAAATATAGAGTAGTTTTTATGAGCAAGATTCGTAACTTAGTATTAGCTTCTGCTGTGAGTAGTGCAATGGCCTCGCCTGTGATGGCAGGTGAGCCGAAGTCTATTCGAGAAGCCTTAACAAATGGTGATGTTAAACTGAGCTTGCGTCTGCGTTATGAGGATGTCAGCGTAGATAATATCAATGCCCCAGACGGTGAAGCCGATTTACTGTCATTAAAGACACGACTCACCTATACATCAAAAGATTTTCAAGGGTTTGGGTTAGGGTTGGAATTCGATGATGTCACCCATGTTACAGATCTTGAACCAAGTGGTTCGGGAGCAGGCATTGGTGACCCAGAAGGTACTGAAGTCAATCAGTACTTTTTAAGTTACAAATTCGGTAAAAGCGTTGCTAAATATGGCCGCCAACGAATCCTTTTAGATAATCAGCGTCATGTAGGCGGTGTAGGCTTTAGACAAAATGAACAAACCTATGATGGCATAAGCATCTTAAGTAAAGACGTTGACAACTTGACATTTTTTGCGGCCTACATTACCAATGTGAATCGCATTTTTGGTGAATTGGCCCCTCAACCTAAAAGCGATAATAATAGTGAAACCCTATTATTGAATGCAAAATACGCCTACGCGCCCAGCTTAAATCTAACGGGTTACTACTACAGCATTGATAATAAAGATTTGGCGAAATTTTCTAGCGATACGATTGGCGTAAGAGCAACAGGGGCGATTAGCGACTTTAGCTATACAGCAGAATATGCAACACAGTCAGATGGCGGTGATAACACAGCAAGCTATTCTGCCAGTTATCTGAACTTAGAAGGTAGTTATAACATTAAGCCAGCTAAGGTTAAGCTAACTTTAGGGCATGAGGTGTTAGGTGCTGATGGCAGTGACGGCCAATTTATTACCCCACTAGCGACATTACATAAATTCCAAGGCTGGGCAGATCAGTTCCTTGGCGGAGGATCGGGTAACGTAGCAGGAGGTATTGCTGATACCTACTTCACCGCAGCAGGTAAAGCCGGACCCGTTAAACTTGTATTCTCGTACCACATGTTAGGTTCTGATGACAGTGAAGTAGCAGGCTCTGATGACTATGGTGATGAAATTGGTTTTGTTGTAGCAGGCAAAGTTTCAGGTGTTGCATTATCTCTTAAATATGCTGCATTTTCTGCAGAAGATGACTCAGGTCTTACAGACACTGATAAGCTATGGTTGACTGCCGGAACAAGCTTTTAATACGCATTAATAGCAGTACTTAAATAGAAAACCTTGGGTGTAGCTTATAACGCAGCACTCAAGGTTTTTTGCTTTTCAGGCCAACTGCTAAGCGCAATATGTACATCATTATTTTTATCGGCATTGACCAATGTTTGTAATGCCCCGCTGGGTTCAATAATAATTTTGTACGTTTTAGAATTGACGCCACTTACAGAATAGATATCAAACGATACAACCTCTGTCTGCAAACTGTAGCCTTGTGCATCAAAACCTATTGGTAATGACCAATCGAATCGTGTACTGCCGGTAAACCCAACGGGTTCAGAACGAAAGGAATGAAAGGCAACAAGCTCTTCTGATGACCCTGCACTGTATACTAACCAGCCTGCGATTTTATTATTATCAGCCGCAGCATGCTCATCACTAACGCATTTTTTATTATTATCTGCCATGCAAAGCTTGGTTGCCTTACTGTGATTCCACGAATAGTGTCTCGCATCCACTAGCGCCTCTAACAGTGCTTGATGTGCCCCATCTACCCATAAGCCATCAATTTGATGTTGCATATAGTGTGGTGCAGCATTTCCTATAAGCCCCGCTACCACGGCAGCTCCAACAAATTTAGCGAGAGTAAATCGCCCTAAAGACGCCAAGCTTTGCCAGATTTTCATACTTCGATGCACCCATTGCTTAATGAATATAATCACTCTAAAAAACGAGGACTTAAAAACGAGACACACATCTCAAAACCACGCATTAAAAGTACTCTTTACCATCCTAAAGTACCAATTTAATAATATGAAAGGCGATTAATAAGCGATAAATGGAGTAAGTAGGCAAATTAAATATAACCATAAGTAATAGATAATATTATTCTCCATCAATCTCGTTGCATGCTGGCAAAAGCGCGCTAGATGGGCATAATGCTTAAAAGATGCTTTATAACGATCGTCACTACTCACTAATAGAACCTAGCCTGCCAATATGACCATAACAAACCCCTCTCAGTCCTATTTTGCAGCTGTTGATTTAGGATCAAACAGCTTCCATTTATTGATCGCTAGGTTAAATGATGGATTGATGGAAAAAGTAGATCGCGAAAAAGAAATGGTGCAGCTTGCCCGGGGTTTACAGCGTAATGGCTCTCTAAGTGAAGAGGTACGCGAAGGTGCACTGCAGTGTTTGCAGCGCTTTGGTGAGCGGCTAAGAGATATTCCCTCTGAGCAAGTCCGAGTTGTTGGCACAAAAACATTACGCGATGCCGATGCCGCAGGCGATTTTTTGGCTTACGCCGAGCAAGCATTGGGGCATCCTATTGCGATCATTTCAGGTTATGAAGAGGCTCGCCTAGTCTATGCAGGGCTAAGTCATAGCATGAGCCATGATGATAAGCAGCGACTCGTGATTGATATAGGGGGCGCCAGCACTGAGTTTATTATTGGCTGTAATGACTCGCCTGAACTGCTCGAAAGCTTAGACTTTGGTTGTGTTGCAATTACGCGTCAATTTTTGAGCGAAGGGATTAATCGAGACAGTATCCATCAAGCTTATTTGTATGTTTGCGAACAGATTGAAGCGATTCGAGCGATTTTTGTACAGCATGGCTGGGATAGGCTCTACGGTACCTCTGGTACTATGCGTGCGATCGCTGAGCTCACGCTCACTGAAGATGGCGGCGCGCTCATTTCTGCAAAAGCGTTAGACAAACTGTTTTTACAGATTCATGAAGCAGGTGATATTGCTGAAGGCGATCTCTCTAAGCAATTTTCTAAGCAAAGGCGTGCCGTTTTACCTGCGGGTATTATTATTTTAAAAGCAATTTTTGATGGCTTAAACATTGATTCTATTCATGTTGCTGACGCCACTTTAAAAGAAGGCTTGATATTTGATACCGTCGGGCGATTAAGTCACGACGATATAAGACATCGCGCCATTTCTAAACTGCAGCAACAGTACCAAATTGATACCCTTCAATCTGAAAGGGTTAATCATATTGCTTTACATCTTTTACGGCAGATCGATACACCTGCCCTAGCGGGGATTTCTCGTACAAAGCTATTAAGCTGGGCGGCCCAACTGCATGAAATTGGGCTCGGCATTTCGCATTCAGGCCATCATCATCATGGGCGATATATTCTTAAGCATAGTGACTTAGGAGGCTTCAGCCGGCATGAGCAACAATTATTAGCGCATATGATCGGTAGTCAGCGAAAAAAAATAGCAAACAAACTGTATGACTTGGATGCAAAAACAACCAAAACGTTAATCCCTTTACTGATTTGTTTACGCTTATCCATCATACTCAACCGAGGCCGCGACGGAATTGATACTCATATCACCATCAGCATGATGGACTCGCAAGTTAATCTGGTTTTTTCAGATGATTGGCTACAGCAACAGCCCATGACTTTTGCAGGTTTAGCACAAGAAGCAAAGTATTTGAGCGCAATAGGCATCAGCCTTTCTTACCAATAACTTTTTACCAAGCCACTGACATTATGATTCTTAAGCTTATTCTCGCCATTGCGATTATTATTGCTGCATTTAGCTTTATGAACTCACTCAAAAAGCTAACACCCGCAGAACGCAGAAGCCGCATGTTAAAAGGCATTGCCGTCGCAGTCATTATTGGTATTGTTATTGGCGCATTTACCGGTAGGGTTCCGATTGTTGCGGGGCTTGTTGCATTGGGAGCAACAGCAATGAAATTTGGTTTACGCTGGGGCTTGCCACTGATGAAGATCTGGTTTGCTAAAACAGGCGGGAATGCGACATTTCGCAGCCAATACTTAGTTGTCACGATTAATGTCAGCGGCTCAGATGTACAAGGAAAAATTCTTAAAGGCGAATTTGAAGGTAAAACACTGAATGAACTTTCTGATGAGCAACTCAAACAGCTCCATCAATTTTTCAACGACTACGATAAAAAGTCTTACTATATTTTATCGGCTTATATACGCAGCAGAGGGTTCACTCAAAACCAACAATACCAGCAGCAAGCTAGTACACCACCGCCGTCAACGCAAACATCACGTGAAGAAGCACTCGAAATTTTAGGCTTCAACTCAAATGCTGATAACCAAAACCCGAGTAAAAAGGAAATCATCCAAGCACATCGACAATTGATGAGCAAGCTGCATCCCGACAAGGGCGGAAATGATTATTTAGCCGCCAAGGTTAATGCTGCAAGAGAAACACTACTCAGAGAGTTTGAGAATGCATAAGCGCTAGTTATATAGAAACCAGCAGCTTAGATATCGATAGATATTCGATACCAACCATTATTGAAGCACTAGAAATTCGCTATCACCTAGCAACCATAAGGTTTACGGCTGCTAGGTTTACAGTTAGCACAACTAGAACTTAGCACTAGCTGTACTAGTCACTAGCAAAGCTTAGCATTAAAAAAATCTAACACTAAAAAATTGTACTAAAAAACTTACAATATATACCCGACTACCAAAAAGTCTTACGCATTTTCACTTCTGCACACGCAAGCTTATCGGAAAATAAAACCAAGTCATTATTAAGCTCTGCTACACCCGTACCAGAAATAAGATCCCTTGGG
>CALIUX010000006.1 GCA_938048505.1 uncultured Pseudomonadales bacterium | reverse complement strand
TACGTTGCTGGGTAAGCTTGATTCATCTGCCGCAAAGCCGTGGTTTTGACTGGTGATCATCACTTCGCTTGTTTTCAGGTCTTGTACTGGATGGTTAGCACCGTGATGGCCAAACTTCATTTTCTGTGTCTTTGCACCACTTGCAAGAGCCAGAAGTTGATGACCCAGACAAATGCCAAATAGCGGCATATTGGCATCTAGTAACGTTTTGATTGCTTCAACAGCATAGGTGCAAGGTTCTGGATCACCAGGGCCATTTGAGAGGAATACGCCATCAGGCTGCATAGCAAGCACTTCGCTTGCAGGGGTTTGCGCGGGGACTACAGTCAATTCACAACCGCGATCCACAAGCATGCGCAGGATATTAGCTTTGGCACCAAAGTCGTATGCGACAACTTTAAAGCGCTCACCCGTTGATGCTAGCTCAGAAAAGCCGCTGCCTAATTGCCAGCTGCCAGCCGTCCAAGGGTAAGCTTTTTGGGTTGTGACCACTTTGGCAAGGTCCATCCCTTTGAGGCCGCCAAATGATTTGGCCGCTTCGAGAGCTGTTGCTTCGTTGATATCGTCACCGGCCATGATGCAGCCATTTTGTGCGCCTTTGTCTCGCAAAATGCGTGTAAGGCGACGCGTGTCGATATCGGCAATGCCAAGAATATTATGCTTTTGAAGGTAGCTATCTAAATCGCCTTCGCTGCGAAAATTACTGGCAATTAAAGGAAGGTCGCGAATGACTAAACCTTTTGCCCAAATTTTGCTGCATTCTTCATCTTCGGTGTTGGTGCCAACATTACCAATATGTGGGTAGGTCAGCGTCACAATTTGTTCAGCATAGGATGGATCGGTCAGTATCTCTTGGTAGCCTGTCATCGCCGTATTAAAAACGACTTCACCAACAGAGATCCCTTTGGCGCCAAAAGCGCTACCACGAAAAACACTACCATCTTCTAAAACTAAAATGGCAGGGGTCAAGGCCCGGGTTGTCAAGATTGCATCCTCCAGGTGAGGCTAGAATATAGCCGCGCAAAAAATAAAAAAATTGTATACAGCCCACTGCACAGGCTTCGAATCGTATGGTTTATAGCTTTTTTGTTATAAACCTTTCGTTGCCTTGTATACAGCCTGTTATAAGCCGGTATTGTTATGCCTGTTGGGGCTTATACCTGATTTTAGGCTGTAAAAAAGCGAGATGGAACTTGCGCTCCACCTCGCTTTAAAATGATTTGATTGGGCTTTTAGCATTGAGGCTAGGCCACAAGAGATTAAGCTGTTTGTTACAGCATTAAACTGTTTCTTTCATATACCTGTAATTTTACGCGACTAAGTGGCAGATGTCCATGTGGGATTTGCTGCTTAATTATGGGTTTGATGCGTTTTTCGTATACATTTATCGCAGGCTATTATCGCAAGTTATGCATAGTATGATACGGCTGCTTGGATCTTACACCGGACATGTTATGACTTTATTAGTATTGTGCTCGATCTGTGCTGGGTTGATTGCCGGGCTCTTTGGTTTAGGTGGCGGCGTTGTGATTGTGCCGGTTGTCTTTTTAATCTTACAAAAGCAGGCTATTGCACCTGAGACCGCAATGGCCGTTGCGGTTTCGACATCCATGGCAAGTATTGTCATGACGAATATAGCGGCCGCTTTATCGCACCATCGGCTCGGTCATATTGAAGTGCGAGCAGTCAAAGCGTGGGTGTTGCCACTATGTTTAGGAGCATGTTTGGGCAGCTCAGTCATTATTACTTTTACGCCCTCTTTTTTGATAATCTTTTTTGGCGTTTTTCTTTGGCTGGTTGCATTGATGGCTGCTTACCGTTCGCGATTAAATCATCAGCACCAAAATGAGCAAACAGAAATAGTTTTTTTGTCTGCCAAGCAGTCTTCATTTGCTTTTTTTGCAGGCTGCTTGTCTGCCATGGTGGGTGTTGGAGGAGGTAGCTTAAATGTACCCGCTTTTCAGTATTTGGGTTTGCCAGTGAAAAGAGCGGTCGGCACAGCCTCTTTATTGGGGTTGCTTATGGCATTTGTGACAGTTATTTGGACATTGCTTTTTACAAGAATAATAGAAACGAATGCTGAATCGGTCTGGTCTTCCCTCCATATTGAATGGCTGCTAGGCCCTATCTACCTGCCTGCGCTAGCTGTCATTGTCCCTTGCACTCTCATTTTTGCGCCAGTGGGGGCCATGCTAAGCCACCGCATTTCAAATGTTTGGTTGAGTCGCTTGCTTTTGTGTTTGCTGGTGTTAATGGGAGGGCGAATGATTCTTCAAGGTGTTATGGCGTAGAGCCCTGAAATACATATTTTCATGCAATAAAAAAGCCCTTAATGCATAGTGCATAAAGGGCTTTTTAAGGTAAAGCTAATGATTAGCAATTATTTTTTAATTGCATTCATTAAGTCTTTGGCTTCGCCTTCAACATCTTTAGCTTTATTGGTTGTTGCATTCATTGCATCAGCGGCTTTGTCTTTTGTGCCATCTACTACGTTTTGAGCCGTTCCTTTTGCTTTATGAACAGCATTAGATGCGGTGTTTTTAGCGGCATCTACTGTATTTTTGGCAGCATCGGTTGTGGCGTCAACAGCTTTTGTTGCTTGCTGCTTAGTAGAGTTGTAAGCGTCTTTTGCAGTGTTCTTTGCTGCATTTGCTGCATCTTTCGCAGTGCGCTCAGCGGCTGCAGCGGCATCTTTTGTTGCACGCTCTGCTGCTTCTGCAGCGGCTTTGGCCTTATCTTTGGCTGCATCGGTAACGTTTTTCGCTGCATCGGTGACTTTAGTCGTCGATTCTTTAGCGGCTTTGGCTGTACCTTCAATAGCCTTGTCCAGTTTTTGGCCAGCAGTTTCTTCCTTCTTACCGCAGGCACCTAAAGATATTGTTAAGCTGGCTGCTAAAAGGCTCATTACTAACTTATTCATGTTACGACTCCGATTCAATAAGGTTGAAATAGTGAATTAATGGTTGTAGATCTTATATTTATAAACCGACTCATTACAAAGTAGTGTTTATAGTTTTTATTTATCACAGCGATTATGCACTACTTATATGAATATTGCTTGAATCGATGGGGGGGATACGGCTTTCTTACGCTGATGTGGACGTCATAATGACTATTTAGATGGTCAATATCTCACACAACTCATAGTTATGAACGACTTATGGTCATTTTGATTTCACTCTAAAATACCGCACTATGGATGACAGGGTATTAGCCATATGGATTGGCTGCGCTCAGGGAGAGCACTGTGAGTTATGGCCGCTATACGAATGTGTAGCGGCTTTTTTTGTCTGCTTTTTATCTATATAGAATCTCTATATAGACCGTCTTTGTCTGTTTTTAATTCTCTTTTTTCTGTTCTAGGTCACATAGCTAGAGGCTACCGTCCCCCAAGACTTTGTGCGATTATGTTCGGCCTTCATGGTATGAGCCGAAATAGTGCGTCTCGCACGGTAATCCGGTTCATACTCATTCAATATATTTGAGTATTTAGGAATTACACACGCTATGAGTCAAGTTGACGTTGCCCTAAAGGTGAAAGCAAAATTAGGTGAGTGCCCACGTTGGGATGAAAAGGAGCAGGTTCTTTATTGGATTGATATCGACTCTTTTCAGCTTCACCGCTTGGACCCTGCTAGTGGGCAAGATGACTTCTTGCAATTTGATGAAGAAATCGGGTGCTTTGCCTTGCGTGAACAAGGCGGTTTTGTACTGGCTATGCGTTCTGGTTTCTACACCGTTGATGGCTGGAATACCGACCGTACCTTTATTGCCGACCCAGAAAAAGGGCTTGATAAAAACCGTTTTAATGATGGGCGCTGTGACGAAAAAGGCCGCTTATTTGCGGGCAGTGTTTACCCGCCGAAAGACCACCAAGGCGCGAGCATCTACTCACTCACGCCTTCTGGCGAAACGACTCGTTGGGTTAAGGGTTTGCTGACGGCAAATGGCATTGCGTTTAGCCCTGATAGCAAAACTTTTTATTATGCCGATACGCCAAGTCATGCCATTTCGCGCTGTGATTATGATCTTGAAACGGGAGTGGTCAGCAACTGCTCTACACTACATCAATTCCCCCACGGCAATGGCCGCCCAGATGGTGCAGCGGTTGATGGCGAAGGCTATTACTGGAGTGCTTTGTATGCGGGTAGCCGTGTTGTTCGTGTTAGCCCTCAAGGCGAGATCGTGCAAGAAATAGCCGTGCCTGCAACATGCCCCACTATGGTGGCATTTGGTGGAGAAGACCTCAAAACACTGTACATTACCTCTGTGGGTAATCGCCCGGATGAAGAGCTCGCCGAATACCCTGACTCGGGTTCTATATTTACTGTGCGGGTAGATGTTGCAGGCCGAGTTGAAAACCGATTTGCTGGTTAGTTTAGTATGCCATTTTTTGGGTTAGGGCGGGCTGAATTTGCACGGCATAGCGAGATCAACAATGGGTAAAATGATAGGCCGATGGCTTTCTGTTAGTGGTTTTGCGGTCAGTAGTTTAATTGTGGCATTTGGCCTTGCTTGGATTGCACTCTATGCACTCAACTTCTCTTATGGTCGTTGGCACGATGTAGGGCACATTGGTGCAGCCATCGATAAGTATGGCCCTCAAAACTATTACCGCTCAGGGTTTGGTGAAACAACTAAAGCTCAGCGCGTTGAGCTCTTTGCTGCAATTAACCACTCAGTGCACCGTGATGGTAAAGGCTTAGACCAAATTGTTTATACCGTTCCAGGCCATCCGACCCAAACCCTGCTGACTACCGATGAGGTTTTGCACCTTACCGATGTTGCTCACCTCATCAATAAGGTGGGCGTATTAGTGGTTATCGGTTTTGTGTTGTGGGTTTTGCTTATTATTTATTATTATCGCTGGGGGCTTGCCCCGCCCTCTGTATTGCGACAGTTGATTGCAGTGCTCTTTGTTATCGCAATATCCATTATGGTGCTTTTGCTAGTGGGCCCTGCTCAAGCTTTTAGTAAAATGCATGAATGGGTCTTCCCGCCTGGCAACCCATGGTTCTTCTATTATCAGCACTCACTCATGTCCACAATGATGTGGGCACCACGATTATTTGCGTGGATTGCGGCTGAATGGGC
>CALIUX010000005.1 GCA_938048505.1 uncultured Pseudomonadales bacterium | reverse complement strand
TTTTGCGTAGGGAATCTGTGAGTGTTTGCGCAGGTAAATCAGTATGGCCATAGCACACGGCCTGGCCATTGAGCTCTGAAGGTAAAATCACCTGTAAATGGCGAATCACATAAAGCATAAAGCAAACCTAAAGCGCTCTTTTTTCAGCCCTTTTGTAGGGTGAAGCTAATAGTAGGGCGAATAGTAGGGCGAACCTAAAATTTAAGCACTAAAAAGGCGTAACACAATCAAAACACCTAAATACAACATCACTTCTGATAATTGCTGTACTGCACCTAAGCCATCACCGGTATAGCCGCCAATAGAGCGTTTTAGCTGCCTAGAAAATAACAATACTGAACCATAGGCAAACAACATTACCAAGATCAAAACCGGTAAAGTCAGGTCACTGAATATAATCGCGAATAGGCCAGATAGAACAAGCGGTATAGCCGCCAAGCACAGATTGCGGAAACCCACCCTGTGCGCCAATGCTTTTGCTTTACCTGATGCATCACGCACGTACGTTAGCCGAGATATCACCGTCAACGCAAACCAGCGGCTCGCACCCTGAGCAAATACCAGCGTAACACACACCAATACAAGATCTTCAGCAAGTGTTATTAACGCTAACGCTTTGATGGCCAACAGACCAATCAAGCCAATTGCACCATATGAACCTAATCGTGAGTCTTTCATTATGCGCAGAACGTTTTCTTTATCGTAACCACCTCCTAGTGCATCACAGCTATCAGCCCAACCGTCTTCGTGAAAAGCCCCTGTTAAGAGAATACCCAGGCAGATCATCAACACTACCGCAAGATCAATAGGGAAGAACAACGACAAAAACAACAAGCATGCCGTCATCATTAAACCAACAACCACACCGACCAAAGGAAAGTGCAAGGCAGAAAGTTGCAGCAAGCGGGTATGAAAAGGCACCCATGATGGCGCAGGCAAACGTGTTAAAAAGACTGATGCATTAAAAAACAGCACACCAAACTTTCTTAGTCTATTCCGCATACAACTCAAAAAAACACATAATGCAGGCAATAATTTTCTCATGAATCTCTCAGCATCTAATTGTGACTACCCTGAAACCTCTTTACCACTAACCGAGGCCTCTTCAAAGGACGCCATGTCACTTAAAATCAAAGCTGCGGATTGTACCAGCGGATAAGCCAAAGCGGCACCACTTCCCTCCCCTAACCGAAGAGATAATGACAATAACGGCTCTCTTTTGAAGTAATTAAGCAAGCCCGCATGACCCAATTCAGCAGAGCCATGGGAAAAAATACAATATTCCAGCACTAACGGATTGATGCGATGCGCTACGGCCAGTGCAGCCGATGCAATAAAGCCATCCACTAATATCACTACACGTGCAGCCGCAGCCGCTAAGTAAGCACCGACCATCATCGCTATCTCAGCCCCGCCCAATGCAGCCAAAATATCAAATGGTGTCTTAATAGCGTCTTGATGGCGCGCGACGGCGCGCGCGATAACAGAGGTTTTTTGTTCGACACCCTCAGAACTTAAGCCTGTGCCAGCACCCACACACTCACGAATTGGAATACCCGTAATACAGTGCATAATTGCGGAAGCCGATGTGGTATTACCAATACCCATCTCACCTAAAATAACGGTATTTGAGCCTTGGCTGACAGACTGCCTAATTAAATCTGCGCCCGCATCTACTGCCTCTTGCGTTTGCTGGCTGGTCATCGCTTTTTGAAGTGCAAAATTAGCTGTACCCTGAACCACTTTACGTGAAATAAAAGCAGAACTTTTAAGGCAGTCGCTCGGCAATTCACCTTTAACACCCGCATCGACCACAAAAAATTCAAGCTGATGCTGTGCGGCTAAAACACTAATTGCCGCACCACCTGCGATAAAATTTTGCACCATCTGGGCCGTGACGGCTTGTGGGTAAGCACTCACACCCTCATCACAGACACCGTGGTCACCGGCAAAAATATAAATCACAGGTTTTTTGATTTGCGGTGTTTGAGTACCCTGAATCAACCCTAATTGTTTGGCAACCTCTTCTAATCTACCCAGCGAGCCCTGCGGTTTCGTTTTATGATCTAACTTATGCTGGAGCTTTTCCCGTAGTGATGAATCAAACGGCTCGATTACCACATCCTGAATAAGAGCCATTAATAGTCAACTCCTTTTCGCGCCTTAATACCACTCGTATAAGCATGCTTAATATCTTTAACTTCTGATACCGTATCCATTACATCTTGTAATGCCGAACCGCCGCCTCGGCCAGTCACAACAACGCTCTGCTCAATAGGACGATTGCGTAATGCATTTAAAATAGTGCTTTCATCAAGATACTTATATGCCAGCATATAAGTCAGCTCATCGAGCACCACCAAATCCAACGCGTCATTTGAGAGTGCCTTTTCTGCAACGGCCCACGTTTTTTCAGCCGCAGCAGTATCACCAGATCGATCCTGAGTGTCCCACGTAAAGCCTGTGCCCATTTGATAAAGCTCAACCTCGGGGCCATATTCCTTCAGGTAGATCTCTTCGCCCGAAAGCTGCTCGCCTTTTATAAATTGAATTACAGCAACTTTCTGCCCATAGCCGAGCGCTCTCAAGACCATACCAAATGCGCTGCTACTTTTGCCTTTGCCATTACCGGTTAATAAAACTGCAACGCCTCGCTCAGTGCTAGCCGCTTCTATTTTGGCATCAACCTTGGCTTTTTGTTTTTCCATTGACGCTTTGTGCTTAGCGTTTTTTTTCTGTTCAGCATTATGCTGTTGATCAACCATGTTATTGCCTATCTTTTCTTCTTGGATCAGGACATTACGTCGCTTTATATCATTCTTCTTTATTCATCGATCAAAAGATGGCATCGGAATGACTTACCCTTAATTTTCCCTGAGCTGATTTTACTGGCTGCTACCTTAGCGATGCTCGATTCGACCGCAACATAAGCCCATTGATCCATCACTTGTATTTTACCCAACTGATCGCCTGTAATGCCTTCGCCTTTTGTCAGCGCACCAACAAAATCACCTGGGCGCAACTTGTGCTTTCGGCCCCCACCTACACGCAAAGTCACTTTATTTGCCTGAATGGGCGGCTGTGATAAGAGTGACTTAGCCGGTAAGCGCTGAGAAGGTATCGCATCATAAATGGCCTCTAAGCGAAAGATTTCATCGCGGCTATAAAGTGAATACGCCTTACCCGACTCGCCTGCACGCCCTGTGCGACCAATGCGATGAGTATAGGTATCGGGATCTTTAGGGAGATCATAATTAATCACTAAATCCAATGATTTAACATCGAGCCCTCTTGCCGCGATGTCCGTTGCAACCAAGATAAGCAAGCTACCATTAGCAAAACGTACCAATGCTTGATCCCGCTCTTTTTGATCCATATCGCCTTGTAAAGCCGCAACGCTGAATTGATATTGACGTAAATACGCGACCACCTTCTTCACTTGATCGCGCGTATTACAAAAAACGATGGCCTGGGGTGAGTGATCACCATCCTCCTGAGAACTGCATGCAGAATATTCATTCAGCAATAAAAGCCGCATAGCCTCTAGGCGCTGTCGGTCAGCATTGACTTCAAAGCATGCCACTTCGATCGAGAGCTCAGCAGCTTCTGGCTCAATGGCAATATGCTTTGCATTGCGCATGACTTTGCTGGCAATAGCTTCTATGGCTGCAGGGTATGTCGCACTGAAGAGGAGCGTTTGTCGATCACTGGGCGCTTGCGACATAATCGCATCAAGCTCTTTTTGAAAGCCCATATCTAACATGCGGTCAGCTTCATCAAGCACAAGCATATTGAGCGCACCCAAAGACAAAAACTCGCGATCTAAATGATCTTGGATTCGCCCGGGCGTTCCCACGACAATATGCATACCATTTGAAAGGGCTTCGGCTTGGCGCTTAACGGGTGAACCGCCGCATAATGTTATTATCTTGATATTCGGAATATTGACGGCCAATTGGCGAATCGCTTGCGTCACTTGCTCGGCCAGCTCGCGTGTTGGGCACAACACTAACGCTTGAACAGCAGACGTATCAGCATGCACTTTATTTAACAAACCCAAAGCAAAGGCGGCTGTTTTGCCCGAGCCGGTTTGACCTTGCGCAATAACATCAGTCCCACCCAAAACACTCGGCAAGCTCTGCTCTTGAATGGGTGTCATAGAAGAAAAGCCCAGTGAGTCTAAGCGGGTCAATAGTTCGGGACGTAAAGGTAAAGAAGAAAAAGAAGAGGATGACATAAAGCCTAGCCGTAAGATAAACCACCATTCTACCTCTCATTGCGGTAAAAATACGGCTTGATCATCAGCTTAATTTAAAAAGATTGCTTCAACGGCCTTCACCCAAAAAGCGATGCTAAAATTGACGCATAAAAAAACCGCAAGCTCAAAGAACTTGCGGTTTAGAGTCAAATCTACGGTACAGCTTGTTTAATCAAGCCTGCCGCATAGATAAATCAGTCATCGACTACTTATCTTGGCTTTCGATTTGCGCTTTAATCAAGTCACCAATGGTGGTTGCAGAAGATGTTGCATCAGTAGACGCTTTGTTGTGATCTTTAACAGCTTGCTTCTCGTCTGCCATGTCTTTCGCTTTAACAGATAAAACGATAACGCGGTTTTTACGATCAACATTTGTGATCTTAGCTTCAACAGAATCGCCTTCTTTTAACGCATTACGCGCATCTTCGATCTTGTCACGGCTAATATCAGACGCTTTCAAAGTACCTTCAACATCATCCACTAAGGTGATGATGGCAGCTTTCGCATCAACTTCTTTAACAGTACCGGTTACGATAGTGCCTTTGTCGTTCTGAGCAACATAAGAAGTGAACGGATCTTCATCTAACTGCTTAACGCCAAGTGAAATACGCTCACGCTCAGGGTCGATAGCCAATACAACGGTCTCAAGCTCATCACCTTTCTTGAACTTACGCACGGCTTCTTCGCCAGCTTCGTTCCAAGAGATATCAGACAAGTGAACCAAACCATCAATACCACCATCAAGACCGATGAAGATACCGAAATCAGTAATAGACTTGATCTTACCGCTGATCTTGTCGCCTTTAGCAAACTGGCTAGAGAACGCATCCCAGGGGTTTTCTTGACACTGCTTGATACCAAGAGAGATACGACGACGCTCTTCATCGATATCCAAGATCATCACTTCAACTTCGTCGCCTAACTGGACAACTTTAGAGGGGTGGATGTTCTTGTTAGTCCAGTCCATTTCTGAAACGTGAACCAAGCCTTCAACACCGGTTTCGATCTCTGCAAAACAACCGTAGTCAGTAAGATTAGTAATCTTCGCTTTAACTTTGGCGCCTTCAGGGTAACGGCCAGTGATATCTGCCCATGGATCTTCACCCAATTGCTTAAGACCAAGTGAAACACGGTTGCGTTCACGATCAAACTTAAGCACTTTAACGTCGATTTCGTCACCAACGTTAACGATTTCACCAGGATGCTTGATGCGCTTCCATGCCATATCAGTGATATGCAGTAAGCCATCTACGCCGCCCAAGTCAACAAAGGCACCGTAATCAGTAAGGTTCTTAACGATACCTTTAACCGACTGACCTTCTTGAAGTGTTGCCAATAACTGCTCACGCTCGTGAGAGTTAGCTTGCTCCATAACTGCACGACGCGAAACAACAACGTTATTACGCTTTTGATCAAGCTTGATAACTTTAAATTCAAGCTCTTTGCCTTCAAGGTGAGTCGTCTCACGAACAGGACGAACATCAACCAATGAACCTGGCAAGAACGCGCGGATGCCCGCAACGTCAACAGTGAAGCCACCTTTGACTTTACCGTTAATAATACCTTTAACCACTTCTTCAGCGCCGTGGGCACCTTCAAGTACTTTCCAGCTTTCTGCGCGCTTGGCTTTTTCGCGAGATAGGCGAGTCTCACCGAAACCATCTTCTACGGTTTCTAAAGCAACTTGCACTTCGTCGCCAATTTCAAGGGTTAACTTCCCTTCTTCATTCAAGAACTGCTCAGAAGGAATAACGCCTTCTGATTTAAGGCCTGCGTGAACAGTGACCCAGTCTGAATCGACGTCGATAACAACACCGGTTACGATAGAACCGGGGATCATATCTACGGTCTGTAAACTTTCTTCAAAGAGTTCTGCAAAGCTTTCGCTCATTGCGATACCTGTAATGGTTTTGCGTGGCTTTGAATGCAAGGCTCTCTATTCACTTTCGCTACTCTTAAACTATTCATATTAAAATAATTGTTTAAATAAGTAGCTACTTCAAAAATAGAGAATTGTGTAGGCGCGTACTGCCTGAACCACTTGCCTCAACGACCACTCACCGTGATACCAGCTACACGGGTCTGTTTAGTTAAGCTTTCACAACAATCTTAAACTGGTGGGTTGTTGCAATAGCATTAGATAATGCGCACGTTAAAAAGCGCGCGCGGAATTTACCAAAAAA
>CALIUX010000004.1 GCA_938048505.1 uncultured Pseudomonadales bacterium | reverse complement strand
CGAATAAGATAAAAGCTCATCAACGCGTAAATCACAACCGTGAAAATACCCATAACAATAATGAGTGTCTTTATTAATTTATTCTTTTTAGCCATTTCAGATCGGAGCTGGACTGATATGGCATCAACATCAGAATTAACTTGGTTGTAATTATACGCATTAAGCTCTGATTTGATTTTTGACAAATCTATTGAACCATTAGAAATCAGCCTATTTAATGGCTTGACGGTACTGTGGTGAATTTGCCCACCTTGCTCATAAAGTGTTAACGCACGATCAACCATGGCGTGCTTGTCATCGTCACTATAGCGAAGCGACTGACTAAGGTTATTTGTATAAATGGCTTGCCGATTCACTTGGTCCAGCGTTGTATTAAGAGTATAACTAAAAAACAAATACCCTAAAAAAAACAGCATGAGCAGCGTTGCAGACACTAATATTTCACGCCGCCTTCCCTCTGATTGTATTTTAGACATAAGCCGCAGCCTTGATATGCTTGTTATTGTGTTTTACACCATTAACACAAAGCATAGCTGTTTATCGAGAAAAAAATGAAAAAATGTCGCCTAAAAACGTAAAAAGACTGGATGTCATTCTAGAGTTCCTTTGCCGCATTCAAACTGAGGCGCCAAGGTTAATAATTAAATGCCACATTGCAGACAGCAATGCACCTAAAGCCTATTCTCCAATGTAATAAACAAAGAAAACCTTGCAGCAAACCCTGATTAGAGCAATATAGGAATATCCTTTTTATTCAACTGTAACCGAATACGTGAGCTCTCCTTCGCTCCCAGGGTTCAGCTCGCCATTCAATTGCCATTCAACTGGACCTTCGTAACCCGCTACATTATTCACTGCATTAGGAACACTCACCAAGCAACCCGTCAGCGACAATGGCAGAGAAGCAGGACAAACGACCGGCGATGTAAGAGAAGTAAATGCAGGCACGGTATCACGCACAACAATATCGCTTACATTTTCTGCCTCAACATTGGTAAACCGAATCGTATAGCGCAACTCATCACCAGGTACCGCAGAGTTTGATAGCACTTGCGCGCCACTCTGCGAAACATTTTCAACTTTTTTATCGAGCAACAAACCTGCTGCAACCACCGTTGTGAGATCACTTACTGCAAACTGGCGAGTAAAACCATCAGGCGACTCATTCAAATATTCAAAGTCAGTAGTTAAATTCACTAAGTAACTGGCATTAACCGGTGCGCTACTCGGCGAGAGTACACGCACAATCAAACAGACCTCATCATCAGCCACGACCGAAAGCGTATCAGATGGTGCTAGCGGAGGCGCCGACAATTCCGCCGCACTGAGATCACCACTGCAATCACTATCATTATGTAGAGTATGATTCCAGCCCACATTAATTGGCGTTTCTACTGATGAGGTTGAAAAACTCACATTACCGACTGTACCCGCAATAAAGACATGAGAGTAAAAGGCGCTTTGACCCGGGCTTACATTTCTTGCATTACTGGGCTTGAGAATAAACTGGAGCACATCACCAAAATTGACATTCTCGTAAAGAACACCCGCTGTCGGTGTAAAACGGATAACGTCATCACGCGTATCAGGGTTAACCGCAAGCGTCGTAGAGTTATTTTCGCTGATTGATATAAAACCTCCAGGCGTAATCGCAACCACATCAATTTCGCTACCGGCAAAGCTATTGGGTACAAATAACGCATAAGCGCCATCAGCCACAGTAAGGGTGGAGGTAATTAATGCATCTGAATTATTGGGGTCAGTAGCACTGATCAATATCGCACTAAAGCCTTCTTCCGTTGGCTCTCTTAAAGCATTGTGTGCAATACCGCCTCCCGTGCCATCATCATCAAAAACAAAGCCTCTGATAACAAAAAAAGCCGAATAGCCAAAGTCGGCCGTATCGATGACTTGATTTAAACCCAAGCTAATGGGGCGATCGTTATCGGTATCATTTGTGGGTAAAGCCCCACCTAAAATACCTGCTGTATCTGTAACACGCACGACGTAATCACCCGGAGACAGCTGGTCAAAAATATAACTTCCATCAGCCGATGTTGTTACGGTATTACGAATATCGTTCTCACCCGCATCCACAATGCCATTACCGTTCACATCCCAGATTAATTGAACCGTCACACCGCCTGCGCCCTGCTCTTGGGCATCTTTGACGCCATTTCCATTTTCGTCAATCCAAATTAAATCGCCAATACGGCTTGTGGTGGCCACACAGCCTGCTGCATCAAAAGGCACATCAGGAATGGGGGTTGTACCATCGATGGTAATCGGCAAATCAACTGATGCATCCAAAGCGCCTGTTGAAGTATTAATGAAATTTAAGCGATCTGATATTGCCCATAGCGTTTCGCCATTACGCTGCACACCACCCTGTGTGGCAAACCCACTTGCCACATCCAAATCAATATTTAATGTTGCCAAGTCATAGACTCTAAAGCGCTGCGGCCCTCGGTCAAAGTCATAAAGCTTGCCGTTAGCGGCCACAAAATCACCAAAATCATGATCAGCACCTAAATTGATCAAGTCACTGGCATAGCGTATAGAGCGGCCATCATCTGAGAGTACTATACGATATGCAACATCCAAGTCTTCGACCCCCATATACAATGAGCCGTTGTAATAGGTTGCTCCAGATGAGCCCAGACCAGACGGGCCAAGCACAATGCCGTTATCGCTCACATCAGAATCAATGGTGATATGCGCATCGGCCAACATATCGTATGCATAGATCTGTGTATTGGTTGCGGCAGCATTATCGTTAGTGTAGTAAACAAGGTAATTTCGCGGGTCAGTTGCTAGGCTATTGATAAACGTAGCAAAGGGTGACGTTGTAATAAGCGTGGCTTTTGCGGAGCCCAAGTCCAAAGAATAAATATCATCTTCTACGTTAACAAATATTGAGCCATTATCGATATTGGAGGGCGTACAAACGGATGTAAAGTCTTCAGTAACTGTGAGGCTTGCAGTATTACTGGGGTCGCCCTCAATGCCTCCACTTACCGTTGCACCCTGAGTGGTATTACTGTGTGTACCTGGAATATTGGCCCGAATATCAACAAT
>CALIUX010000003.1 GCA_938048505.1 uncultured Pseudomonadales bacterium | reverse complement strand
TGCTTAGGTGCTCTTAGGCTTTGCTTGCCAAGACAAGGCGCGCTACGACGGGTATAATTGCTCTTTTTTTGAATCACACTTGGGAGTTTACATGGCTGACCGCCAAGCATCCGTTGATCGCGATACCCTTGAAACACAGATTAGCGTTTCTCTAAATCTTGATGGAAAAGGCAAAGGTGAATTTAAGACTGGCGTGCCTTTTTTAGAGCATATGATGGATCAGATCGCGCGTCATGGCATGATTGACCTTGATGTTACCTGTAAAGGTGATACACACATTGACGACCATCACAGTGTTGAGGATATCGGTATTACTATTGGTCAAGCAATGGATAAAGCCGTTGGTAGTAAGCGCGGTATCTACCGTTATGGCCATGCTTATGTTCCGCTCGATGAAGCACTCTCTCGTGTTGTGATTGATTTCTCTGGCCGCCCCGGTCTAGTGATGAACATCCCTTTTACGCAAAAACGCATCGGGTCATTCGATACAGAATTATTTTGGGAGTTTTTCCAAGGCTTTGTTAATCATGCCAAAGTGACTTTGCATATTGATTGTCTTCGCGGCAGTAATGCACACCATCAAGCTGAAACCGTCTTTAAAGCGTTTGGGCGTGCGTTGCGTATGGCGTTGACTGCTGATGAGCGCCTAGGGGATGCCACCCCATCGACTAAAGGTTCTTTATAGCTCAAAAGGTTATAGCTAAAGGGCCATTATAGAATAATAGGCTCTTTATATAAGACTCTATGTAATAACTTTCAATGTAATAAGAATGCAATAAGACGCTATGGCAAAAAAGCTTCTGCCATCATTGCATGTGTAGTTATGACGTTTTGTAGCGGTCACGTAAAAGTCGAGGATTTAAAAGCGTGAATACAGTAAAAAGCACTGCTAGTAATGGCGGTTCAACACAAGTAGCAATCATTGATTATGGCATGGGCAATTTGCATTCGGTTGCTAGTGCTGTCAAAAATATTGCGCCGCAAGTCGATGTTATTGTGACATCCGACAGTGATGCCATTGCGCGTGCCGACAGAGTGATCTTTCCGGGTGTGGGCGCTATTCGAGACTGTGTTGCGGAAATCAAACGCAGAGGTTTCGATCGAGCTATGGAAAATGAAATAGCTTCGGGTAAGCCAGTGCTGGCTATTTGTGTCGGGCTGCAAGCCCTAATGCAGCACAGTGAAGAAAATGACGGCGTTGATTGTTTGCAAGCCTTTGAAGGTGCAGTTAAGGGTTTTTCCAGTACACCAGCATTCCAACAAGCCAGCCAAGCATCTGATGAGAGCCTCAAGGTTCCGCATATGGGGTGGAATAGAGTATCGCAAGTTCAAGAGCATGCTCTATGGCATGGTATCGAAGACGATAGCCGCTTTTATTTTGTGCACAGCTATTACATTGATGCGCAATCTACCAATACCGCTTCTATTGCGGGCACATGCCAATATGGTGTCGATTTTGTGGCGGCCCTTGCCCAAAAGAACGTCTTTGCGGCGCAGTTTCACCCTGAAAAAAGCCATACGAATGGTTTGCAGCTACTCAAAAATTTTGTTGCTTGGAATGGCTTACACGCATAATCCAAGACGCTGCTCTGAGAAATTATTTTTGAAATTCTTATTAAACGCTTGGTGCGTTATTTGTTTTTATAGGTAAAAACCATGTTAATTATCCCCGCCATTGATTTAAAAGACGGTAAATGTGTACGCTTGCGTAAGGGCGTAATGGAAGATTCAACCGTGTTTTCTGATGACCCTGTCAGTATGGCAAAAAAGTGGGTTGATCAAGGCGCGCGCCGCTTACACTTAGTTGATTTAAATGGTGCGTTTGCGGGCGAACCTGTGAATGGTGAAGTGGTTACGGCTATTTCTAAGGCATACCCTAATTTACCCATTCAAATTGGTGGAGGGATTCGTACCCCAGAAATCATCGAGTACTATCTTGATGCGGGTGTGCAATATGTCATCATTGGTACAAAAGCAGTGAAAGAGCCTGAATTTGTTTCGCAGGTCTGTAAAGCTTATGAAGGTCATATTATTGTGGGTCTTGATGCAAAAGCAGGACTTGTTGCAACAGATGGCTGGGCAGAAGTCTCTAATGTTAAAGCAACAGAATTAGCTAAACGTTTTGAGCAAGATGGTGTGAGCAGCATTGTGTACACGGATATTGATCGTGACGGGATGATGCAAGGCGTCAACGTTGAGGCAACTGTTGCCATGGCCAAAGCCTCTAGCCTACCGGTTGTAGCGTCGGGCGGTATTACTGATATGAAAGACATTAGTGCCCTACTTGAAGTCAGTGATCAGGGTGCCGGTATTTGTGGTGCGATCACTGGCCGTGCTATTTATGAAAACACCTTAGATTTAGCGCAAGCACAAACAGCATGTGATGACTTTATTTAAGGTATGAGTAATGCTGACAATAGTATTCAAAACAGTCATAAGTATTCACAAAAGTCACAATAAGGCAGGTTAGACATGGCGCTGGCAAAACGTATTATCCCTTGTTTAGATGTTGATAAAGGGCGAGTCGTCAAAGGTGTTCAGTTTGTTGATATTCGTGATGCAGGCGATCCTGTTGAAGTGGCGAAGCAATATAATCAGCAGGGCGCAGATGAAATTACCTTCCTTGATATCACGGCGAGTCATGAGGCGCGCGATACAACCATTCACACTGTCGAAGCCATGGCATCTGAAGTGTTTATTCCCTTAACAGTAGGGGGTGGAATTCGTACCGTTGATGATATTCGGAATATGCTAAATGCCGGTGCCGATAAAGTCAGTATCAACTCAGCTGCGGTATTTAATCCAGATTTTGTGAAAGAGGCGGCCGATAAATTTGGTGCGCAATGTATTGTTGTTGCCATTGATGCTAAGCAAGTTAATCAGCCTGGTGAAACACCACGATGGGAAATTTTCACCCATGGTGGGCGTAAGCCAACGGGTATTGATGCGGTTGAATGGGCCGTTAAAATGAATGAGTTTGGCGCAGGTGAGATCCTGTTAACCAGTATGGATAATGACGGCGTAAAGCAAGGTTTTGACTTGGGTGTAACACGCGCAGTCAGTGATGCGGTGAGCGCCCCTGTGATTGCCAGTGGCGGTGTGGGTAATTTACAGCACTTAGTGGATGGCGTTAAAGAAGGTCATGCTAGTGCGGTGCTTGCGGCAAGTATTTTTCACTTTGGTGAATATACCGTGCCCCAAGCAAAAGAATATATGGCTGGCCAAGGGATTGAGGTGAGGTTGTAAGCCTCATCCTAACCCTTTTAATCCTTTCTATCGTATTGCAACTGTACTTTCTATAAGAGCGGTTTGGTCAGATATTTTTTAGCCAATATCTGACCAAACCGCTAATTCATTGCCGCTTGGTTCAAGGAAGTGAAAGCGACGCCCTCCAGGGAAAGAGAAAATCTCTTGAGCAATACTGCCGCCACCTGCTTTGACTTTTTCTAACGTTTGCTCAAGATTTGAGCTGTAAAAAACGAGTAGAGCCGATCCACTTTCTGATATGGATTTTAATTCGGACTTATAAAAGCCTCCATCAAGCCCTTCATTCGAAAAAGCAGTGTAATTGGGCCCATAATCTACGAATGACCAGCCAAATACTTCAGTAAAGAACGCTTTTGTTGCCAAAAGATCGAAAGCTGGATATTCAACATAATTTATCTTTTCATGTTTATTCATACTTAAAATCCTTTCAAGAACTGACTTTTTAATTATTAAGCGCGCCCTACATATAGCTCAGTATTATAGTATTTGTTAAGCGCATAACAGGTAAATTAGAATAGCTTTGTAAGGGCTTTCCGTGGAGTCATTCGTTATGATGATCTAGTTAGCTAAGCTGGATTGGTGTATGGCTGTTTGTTGTAGGCTTTCGTATTCGCGGGGTATTACGCCGTAACGACTTGCTTTATCGAAGTAACGTTCTGCTTGATCAAATACGTTGTTGTTGTAGTGCTTGATCGCTTCTGCAAGATACTCATCATATAGCTCTTTCCTTAAGTCTGATGTCGCACCGCGTTCA
>CALIUX010000002.1 GCA_938048505.1 uncultured Pseudomonadales bacterium | reverse complement strand
AACGTTGAGCAGTTTTTCCATGGTTTTAATTTGTTCATCCATGGTCAATACACGCTCACTGAGATCTTTATTCTCACGTTGCGTAGAAGCCAGCTCTTCTTGGGTTGTTATAAGCTGTGTACGGAGCGAGTTGGCATCTTGCTCACCATCAGCTGACCCACTACCCGATTTACTCCCAATGGCGTCAGCCGAAGAAGACAGCTTCACACGACCTTTAACTTGTTTAGCCGCTGCAGTGCGCTCAACATTACTGCGACTAGCATCAATCTGGGCTTCAGGCGCAGACCGATTGCCTAGCTGGCGGTTTTGCACTGCAACGTTATTACGCGCCTGGCTGAAATCAAGTTCGGAGATTTCACCTTCAGAAGGCAGTCGCAATACAGCGCCCTTCTTCAATAAGTTGATATTGTTATTGATAAAGGCATTTGGGTTCAGTCGCTGGATGGCCAGCATGGTTTGCTCAACGCTGACATTACTGCTTGGGCGAGCGCTTTCGGCAATTGTCCATAATGTATCGCTACTGCGCACAGGGCCATAGCTATTGCCATCAAACGTACCTGAAGGGCGGCGCGTTGATGTTGTGCGTCGCGGCGCTTGGCGAACAGGCTGGCGAGTACTTGGCGCTTGCGCTCTTGCCGCCTGAACAGCTCTTGCAGGCTCTTTTGAGAAGACCGGCAAGTCTAACAATAAGGTGTACTCACGCAGCAATTTACCACTTGGCCATTGCGCCTGAATAATAAAATTAAGGAAGGGCTCTCGTACCAGCCGATTTGATTTCACGCGGATAACGGGGCCATTAGGGGCATCCATTTCAACGGTGAACTTCAGATCATTCAAAAAGAAGGGTCGATCCACACCCACACGCTCAAAATCCTCACGTGATCCTAGCCCCACAAGAATCTCTTGGGCTGTTAGCTCTCGTGTTTGCAATAACTGGATTTCGGCCTCTAAAGGCTGGTTGAGACTGGAATTGAGCTTGACTTCTCCCAAGCCCAGAGCAAAACCCAGCGGCGATACTAAATAAGATGCAACGCCAAGTAAGAGTGCTCGTGTGCGTAAACCCATAGGATAACCCTTGTTTTTATATTCGGATGGCTAACCAATTAACCTTCAGTAATCGCCAGCGTATGCTGCTTGAGCCAACCAGCATATCGTTAAGCGGTGTCAATCTAAAACAGACAGTCGCGTAAGTATTCAGGATAAGCAGTTTTTTTTCAACTTTTGCCCGTTATACATTACTCCATACGCTGGAACGGCACCTTAAGTGCTGATCACCTCGTAAGTCGTACTGCAGCTGCGCCACCCTAAAATAGGGCGATGATTACTGTATATAAGAGGAGACTGCCGCTTTATTCTTGTTTTAATGCTTATGACGGTAAAAAACGCCACAAACACTCGGCCAAATGCCATTGTTCCATCAATAATAGAAGAGCAATGGACGGACTTCCTGCATTGTTTGAAGAAAAGTCACAAAACGCGCTATTGTACAGCCTTTAGTAGGTGGCTCAATGGTGTGTTAGATAGCCTGAGACATATTCAACTTTTACACGCGCCGTTTACACAGGTCATCAGCCTAATATAGCTGCCGCATTTTAGATGCTGTCTAGTAAGAGTGACGCCTCTCAATCAAATAATAGCAGCATTGGTCGGTCCTTTTCCCATTGCGGCTATATGGCAGGATAATCACCCTAAGAGGTTCAAAGCAAGGGTACCCAAGACTTTGCTTAAGGGGTTCTTGATATGACATTCAATGCCATATCAAGATTGGCTTTCTAAGATCTAACCTTCTTGCAAGATATTCAGCATGCGGCGTAAAGGCTCTGCTGCACCCCATAAAAGCTGATCACCTACCGTGAAGGCACTGAGATAATCAGGTCCCATGTGCATCTTACGCAAGCGTCCTACTGGCACACTCAATGTCCCAGTTACTTTAGTCGGCGTGAGTTCCTGTAGGGTGATATCACGGTCATTAGGTACCACTTTAGACCAGTCATTAGCTTCTTCGAGCAAACTTTCGATATCGCTCATCGGGACATCTTTCTTTAATTTGATCGTCAGAGCCTGACTATGGCAACGCATCGCACCAATACGCACACAGATACCATCGATATGAATAGGCGCATCACCTGTAGCTAAGATCTTGTTAGTCTCAGCTCCACCTTTCCATTCTTCTTTGCTCTGACCTTTATCCCACATCTTATCAATGAACGGCAAAAGGCTACCCGCAAGAGGCGCACCAAAATTATCTGTAGGGAAGGCATCACTACGCATGGTTGCCGCAACAGCACTATCGATGTCTAATATTGGACTACGCGCATCCGCTAGCTGACCGGCAACATTTTCTTTGATTGCACCCATCTGGCTAATGAGTTCACGCATATTCTGCGCGCCCGCACCCGAAGCCGCTTGATACGTCATGGATGTCGCCCACTCAATGAGGCCTTCTTGGAATAAACCACCCAGGCCCATCAGCATTAAACTGACGGTACAGTTACCACCGATGTAGTTCTTAACACCCTTCTCCAAGCCCTGTTTAATACTGGATTTATTAACGGGGTCCAATACGATAATAGAGTTATCAACCATGCGCAGGCTAGATGCAGCATCAATCCAATACCCGTCCCAGCCGGTATCACGCAGTGGCTGAAAAACTTTATTGGTGTAATCACCACCTTGGCAAGAGACGATGGCATCCATCTCTTTTAAGACTTCAAGATCATGGGCGTCTTGCAATGTCGGAACATCTTTACCCACTGACGGCGCTGCGCCGCCCACATTTGAGGTGGTAAAGAATACCGGATCAATATTAGCAAAATCATTTTCTTCACGCATGCGGCCCATTAATACCGAGCCCACCATGCCACGCCACCCAACAAAACCTACTTTCATTTCATGTCTCCAATTATACTTTGTGCTAGCTGAGCGATAAGGCTGACGACTGTAATACTCACCATGAAGACTCCTTGCAGGCTTCATAACGACGCCCTGTCACCAACCGTCTAAAGCGATCACCTTTGTATTTAAAATCACACCAGCTTAAAAATATTTATTTAAAAAAATTAAAATACTGTAACGCTTAAAGCGCATTCACAACCGCATCACCCATTGCTTGGCAGCTGACTTTTTCAAAGCCATCTGTATAGATATCGGCTGTGCGTAAACCACTATCTAAAACCTTACCCACTGCCGCTTCAATCGCATCGGCTGCATCACCTTGATTAAGAGAATAACGCAACATCATTGAAGCCGATAAAATTGTGGCAAGTGGATTGGCAATACCTTGACCCGCAATATCGGGCGCACTGCCATGAACAGGCTCGTATAGACCGGCTCCGCTTTGATTTAATGACGCAGACGGCAACATACCAATCGAGCCAGTTAACATAGCGGCCGTATCAGAAAGGATATCGCCAAACATATTGCCGGTCACAACAACATCAAATTGCTTAGGCGCACGCACTAGCTGCATCGCTGCGTTATCAACATACATGTGGCTCAATTCAACATCAGGGTATTCTGGTGCTAAACGCTCCATCACTTCGCGCCATAAAACCGTTGCCTCGAGCACATTGGCTTTATCAACCGAACATACTTTTTTACCGCGTTTTTGCGCCATTTCAAATGCACTGCGACCAATACGCTCGATTTCATGCTCTGCATAGATGTATGTGTTATAGCCTTGCTTTTCGCCATTTTCTAACGTGCGAATACCACGCGGTTCGCCAAAATAAATACCGCCGGTTAACTCACGCACAATCAAAATATCGAGCCCTGCCACGATCTCAGGTTTAAGCGAAGAAGCATCGGCAAGCTGGGGGTACAAAATGGCTGGGCGCAAGTTTGCATATAAACCCATTTCATAACGTAGCTTTAACAAACCTTTCTCAGGGCGTTTTGCTGCATCAACCGCATCCCATTTAGGGCCGCCAACAGAGCCCATC
>CALIUX010000001.1 GCA_938048505.1 uncultured Pseudomonadales bacterium | reverse complement strand
TTTTCCAATCATCTTCTAATGCAGCCCCAACCATTGCTGAGGTATGGCGATCGATTTGCGAGGCAAGCTCTCGCCAAAAGGTTGATGACGCAGGCTTTTGGGAAAAGGCCGTTGTAATGGATGCTGCCATTGTATTGGACGTACTTTCTGTATTGGATGTACTTTCCGCTAAGGGTTGCGCATCAGACAATGGGGCATCTGTAAGGGCTGGTGCCTCTACAGCGGGCAGTATGGAGGGTGAAGGTAGCGCGATAGCGGGTGAAGCAGGCTCAATAGGGACACTGGTAGCGGGCAATTGCGAATTAGGCAGCTCAAACTGCCTACCTTGAGCGTCTGATTCAATCAATGTATCCAATGCTTTGGCAGGGACAAGAAAGCCAATTTGATTGCCAGCCGTCGCAACATTCACCCCTACAACTTTACCTGCATCATTTACGACCGGGCCGCCGCTCATTCCCGAATTAACAGCACCAGTAAAATGGATTTGATCCACAAAGCGATGCTCAACCAGACCATTATAATTTCCCTCAACAACCGTCATACCAATATTATGAGGGTTTCCTAGGGAATAAAGCGTCTCGCCTTTGGGAGGTAAAGTAGGCTGTAAGGTAAAGGCCTTAATCGTCTCACGAGGTAATTGCAATGGTTTTTGGGGTTCCAAAAGAGCCAAATCGTTAACCACATCAATGCTTGAGACAACTAATATCTGAGGCTCTGTAAAACCACTGAAATTAAACTCAATTCGGTATTTTTTAGGGTTAAATAGCGTTGATGAGACAACATGGTAATTGGTTGCAATTTTAAGTTGATTCAACGCATTTGACACGAGGAACCCCGTCCCTAACGATGACTGGCTATTTGACTCCAACTCAATGATACGTAGCTGATAAACCGCTTCTTCGTATGCAGCATAAACGCTGGACGCGTTGGTATTCACTTGGGCACGGCCAGCCTGAAGGCTGGGAGGTTGAACAGTATTCGGTTGAGAATCGGGCTGAGTACTTTCTATTTCAGCCTTACCCGATGAGATACTGGCCTCAGCTTGATTGACATGATCAGTACTTCCGGCTTCAGCAGGTAAGCCATCGGACTGCTCTGGTTTGTCTTTATGCGGGTTGTCGCTATCAATAGCGTTAGCATCGGATGCTTCACTATTAGGTTCAGCATTATCTGCAACAGGCTCCAAGATAGGGCTCTCTAAGGCTGCTTTATCGGAGTTAAGTATTTCATTAACAGGATTAGCCGCCGCCGTATTGATCCACAACAATGAAGGACAAACACAAACCAACAAGCCTAACAATGCAAAAGACTTCTTGATAATGTGCTTTGAAAAAACGTATTTACTCACCATAACGTACCCAAGGCAGAATACAGCCTGCCCGTCTAAAATAAGCTAAGAGGCAGTATATCAAAACCATCGCTATACCCCCGATCAAACCAAACAAATGTGCATCAACAGCAACCCACCCCCCAATATCATCCATCAAATAACTCTTATCGAATGCGGGCTGCTGCTCAACACTGATTTTAACGACCAAAAAAACCAACAATACAATAGCGGTGAGCCTCTCTTTCCAAAAAGAGAAAAAAGCCCCCATAAAGTAGAAGCCATACAAAATGCCCGAAAAGCCGCGATAACTCACCATACCCTCTGAGACCTCTGAGGAATATAAACCCAAACTGACAATCCACGGTAAAACCAGCAATCCCAGAAGCAACAAGCGCGCTGGCGCATACGCCACAACGAGCAACCATAACGCTGCCGACCCTGCGACATTCATCACAGCATGAGAGGGCGTCAAGTGAACAAAGTGAGCGGTATACCAGCGCCAAGAAATGGCTGCAGAGTAATGGAACTCTAAGCTCTGAAGCCACTTTTGAGGAAAAAAGCCCAGCACAAGCAATATGACTAAAAACGCGACAAAGCCAGCATGCTTGAGCCAGTGCTGCTGAGGAACGAGGGCCTTTACAAAGCCCCACAGCGATTTAAAGTGCATTAAGAGTGTATTCGGTCATTAAAACGGTAAAGGGATAGCATTTCCGTTTAATGCTGCCTGCCCTTTGTCATAACTCACTGCCGTTTTATAGGATTCGCCGTCTTCAACAATGAAACCCTGCATTAGTAGCATTTCAATAATTGAAGGGGCTTGAGCGTCAACCATTACCACAATATCTTGCTCCGTAAGCGACTGGCCTGACGCACTTACTTGGGCCTCAATTTGATTACGGATATACAGGCGCGCCAGTTTATTGGCAAACGTTTTGGGGATTTGCCCGTTCATCTTTGCAATGAGATGAGGCAACAATGCCATCGGGTTATGAGGGTTCAGATCCAGCTTCGATAACTCATCACCAGCAACGGTTAGCAAGAAATCAAGATTCATATTGCCTTCTTTTGTTGCAATATCGAATGTATCAATATTTAAAGAAGGTGAGTAAGGCAGCAACTGCTTTATGACTGCATCACCCAACACCATCTGCAGCTCAAGCGGGTTGGCGTTTTCTGGTAGTGCATTCATTGCTTGCGTGTATTGCGTCAAAAAAGCATGGCTAATATTGTTATAAGATACTGAAAAATTGGAAGACAATAAGGATAAGTCAGGCAGTTCAATGGCCCCGGAACTCATCTCGACAACCACATCAAAAGTCGGCTTTTTAGCATTAAATAGGGTTTTAGCGCCGACAGAAAGATTGCGCCACTGCGACACATCGTCTTTAGCATCAGAAGAACCCATCTCTGCGCGGTCAAGGGTCAGCAAGAAGGTAGAAGGCGCTAAGCCGGTATCATTCATTTGAGCCAAGTCAAAAACAATTGAGGAAGATAAGGCCTCAAAATCAGCGTAAGTCGATTCATGATGATAATGTGCAGAAGGTGCCGCGCCACGGTAATCAATCACTCCTCCTAATGAAATAGAACCCTCCCCTGTATAAGCAGACGCCATTTCGAAGTAGTGACTGTTATTTTCAAAAATGAAAGGCAGTATGCGATCCTGAAAATGCGTAGTACCCCATAAATTCATATGGGCTCTGAGCTGATAGATCGGACCTTCATCTTGCGTAGCAATGTATTCCTTGATGATCTCATCATGCTTGTCCATCAGCTCCACGGTTAATGCAAACCAACCTAAACGCCATGAAGAAAACAAGAGAGGGCCATGACGAAGATCAACATCAAGAGGTAAAGCAATGGATTCATCTGCACTGGCCTCCTCATCCGACAATTCGAAATGCTCACCAATGCCTTCCAACTCAATAGCTAACACACCGTGGCTCTTAAACCAGCCCCGATCATAACTCTGCCAGCGTGCCGCATATTCCGGCAAACTATCGATATAGGTTGCTAACGTCATCATATGGCGCTGCGTTTGCCAGCCCATAACGGCCGGCACAATTAAAACAACCGCTACAATAATAGCGGCGACAGCAAGGAGTATTTTTTTCATGGCTTTTGTCCAACTGAAAGGGTTGCGTTCAAAATAGTCTTCCTTCTCTTATCATCAGCATTCGTTTTATTGTGGTTTTACGAATACAAGCTATTCCTTTGTGGAAATTAGCGATTACATTTAAAACCGCACATATAAGACCGCCATCAAAGAATGAGTCAGGATAGCAAGCAATAGTGTTATACATTGGCAGTAAGATCAAGGTGCTGACGCCATGGCAACAACATAAAGTCACTTTACATCGTCATGCTACTGATGACTTAACCAGACAATTTCATCGATCTTTTTCTTCGATTACCCCTGCCTCACTTTCTTTTATATCACCTGCTTTGTATCACCTACTTATACTTTACCCACCTTACTTTATCATGATGGAGCCGCTCCCCTATGGCTTTGCCAAGCTTGTTTGAAACTGGAAAGCGGCTTGATCGTTACATATTGGGGTAATTTGGCCCGCCACCACCTTCTGGCACGACCCATGTGATGTTTTGGCTGGGGTCTTTAATATCACATGTCTTACAATGCACGCAGTTCTGCGCATTGATTTGAAAGCTCGACTCCCCACCGACTTCTACTACTTCATAGACCCCTGCAGGGCAATAACGTTGAGCCGGTTCGGCATATTCAGGCAGATTAAAAGACAATGGTACGTTGGCATCGGTCAATCTAAGGTGGCTAGGCTGGTCTTCTTCATGATTGGTATTCGAAAGAAAGACCGATGACAATTTATCGAAGCTGAGCTGACCGTCGGGTTTGGGGTACTCAATAGGCGAACACGCGCTGGCTTTTTTAAGCGTTTGGTGATCTGGCGTTGTATCACTGAGTGTCCAGGGTAGCTTCCCATTAAAGATATTGATATCGATAAAGGCATAGGCACTGCCCAGTAAGTTACCCCACTTATGCTGTGCGGGGCCAAAGTTTCTTTGTGTGTGAAGCTCTTCATAGGCCCAGGATGCTTGATAACGTTCAGAAAACGCCGCTAACTCAGCGGGAGCTTCTTCACCTTGGGCTAGTGCCTCAGCAATGACCTCGGCGGCAACCATGCCACTTTTCATAGCAGTATGAGAGCCTTTAATTTTTGCAAAATTCAGCGTGCCGGCATCATCGCCAACAAGCAAACCGCCCGGAAAGTGCATTTGCGGCTGAGATTGCAATCCACCCTTTGTTATCGCCCTGGCGCCATAGGCAATACGTTCACCCCCTTCAAGGGTGCTGGCAATGACTGGGTGATGCTTATATCGCTGAAATTCATCAAACGGGCCAACATAAGGGTTGCTATAAGACAAGTCAGTGACTAACCCAACAACGACTTCCCCTCCATCAAGATGATACATAAACCCACCACCTTGTGAGCAGCTTTCGCTGAGTGGCCACCCTGCTGTATGAACGACCTTACCTGGCTGCGACTTACCCTCACCCACTTTCCATAATTCTTTGATCCCCAATGCATAATGCTGAGGCTCTTTGTTTTTATCGAGCGAAAACCGAGCAATCAGTTCTTTACCTAAATGGCCACGAGAGCCCTCGGCAAAGAGCGTATAACGTGCATGCAAAGCCATGCCGCGCGCATACCCCGACTTTTGCTCACCTTGCTTATCAATACCCATATCACCTGTCGCAACACCTTTTACACTGCCATCCTCGTGATACAGGATTTCACTGGCTGCAAACCCAGGGAAGATTTCAACTCCCAAATTTTCAGCTTGTTCAGCTAAAAAACGGCAAACATTACCCAAACTCACGATGTAATTGCCTGCATTATGCATTGTCTTGGGGACTGCAAAAGAAGGTACCTTGCGCGCGCCGTCAGAAGAAAGGTAATAGATTTCATCTTGCGTAACGCTTGTTGTTAGGGGGGCTCCCATTGCGCGCCAATCAGGAAACAGCTCTTCCATCGCTCTAGGCTCGATTACCGCACCTGACAGAATATGCCCACCCACCTCGGCTGCTTTTTCGAGTACGCAAATGCTGATGTCTTCATTTAGCTGTTTAAGGCGGCAAGCAGCACTTAACCCTGCAGGCCCCGCTCCTACCACCACCACATCATAAGACATCGCGTCACGATCGACTGCTTCGCTCATAGAACTTCTCCCGAATTTAGCTTTATTTCTTTTTGTTATGACTTGTTTTTTGTTATGGCTCGTTATTGCACTGAATGGGCTACTTCGCATGCATTACAACATTATACGAATCTCACACAACAGTACTGGTACAGACTAAGTGTGTTTGAGTATAAAGATCAGAAAGCACCATCTCTAGCAAACTAAAGGACTTATCATAATGTAAGTCTAGCTGCGTCATGATTAGCGCGCCATTTTGTCACTCCGTCATAGAGCATAGCCATCTATACTTTTTAGAATGTGCTCTAATCGATACGTTCCATGCTTTAATCACATGCGATATGCCTTGAATTTTACGCATAAACGATTAGATTCGTGTATAACACTTTAAACAAACAGGCCAACACCCTGTCGCCTCAACAACGGAGTTAGACTCTATGAAGATATTGGTGCCCATCAAAAGAGTGGTGGATTACAACATTAAAGTTAGACCTAAAAGCGATGGAAGCGATGTTGACCTTGCCAACGCAAAAATGTCTATCAACCCCTTTTGTGAAATTGCGGTTGAAGAAGCCGTAAGGCTTAAAGAGCAAGGTATTGCTACAGAAGTTATTGTTGTTTCAGTGGGCGATAAGAAGTGCCACGAACAATTACGCGCCGCCATGGCATTGGGTGCAGACCGTGGTGTACATATTGAAGCTGAGCCCATAATAGAACCCCTTGCTGTCGCAAAATGCTTGCATGCCATCGTCAAAAAAGAAGAGCCTAAAATTGTCTTGCTCGGAAAACAATCTATTGATGGCGACAATAATCAGACCGGTCAAATGCTGGCTGCGCTGATGGGCGTTGGTCAAGGCACTTTTGCTTCTGAGCTAAAAATTGCTGGAGAACAAGCCGAAGTGACGCGTGAGATAGACGGCGGGCTACAAACGCTTAGCTTATCATTGCCGGCTGTCATCACCACGGACTTACGCCTAAACGAGCCTCGCTACGCCAAGCTACCTGACATCATGAAAGCCAAACGCAAGCCGTTAGACACTCTTACGCTTGATGAGCTCGGTATTGATGCCTCACCTCGTGTTACGCAGCTTAGCGTAGAATCGCCCGCTCAGCGTCAAGCAGGCATAATTGTGAACAGCGTTGATGAACTGATAACCAAATTGAAAGATGAAGCAAAGGTGATCTCATGAAAACACTTGTCATTGCCGAACATGATAACCAGCAACTTAAAAATGCCACCCTCAATGCTGTAACGGCAGCTATTAAGCTAGGCAACCCCATCGATGTATTGATTTTAGGGCATCAGTGCAGCACGGTCACCGAACAAGCCAGCACGATAGAGGGAATTAACACTGTTTTAACAAGTGATGCTGAACACTTTGAACACCAACTCGCTGAAGAGTTAACACCTGCAATTCAGAGCATTGCTCAGCAGTATTCGCATGTTTTGGCTGCTGCAACAACCAGTGGGAAGAACCTTTTGCCTCGTGTTGCCGCCGTGCTGGATGTTCAAGCTATTTCCGATGTGCAAGAAATTATTGATGCCTCGACATTCAAACGCCCAATCTATGCGGGTAATGTCATTGCAACGGTACAATCAAGCGACCCGATCAAAGTCCTTACCGTACGCGCAACCGCATTCGACCCAGCAGCGACTGGCAGCGCCCAAGTTGAGCAAGGTACCGTAGATGCTACCACTCCTGTAAAACTATCGAGCTTTGTTTCAGAAGCGCTCGCCGAATCCGATAGACCAGAACTGACCGCTGCCGATATTATCGTGTCTGGTGGTAGAGGGCTTGGTAGTGGCGAGAGCTTTGACCTGCTGTACACGCTGGCAGACAAACTGAATGCAGCGGTTGGAGCATCGAGAGCGGCAGTGGACGCAGGTTATGTACCCAATGATATGCAGGTTGGGCAAACGGGTAAAATCGTCGCGCCATCACTGTACATTGCTGCAGGCATATCCGGCGCAATACAGCATTTAGCAGGCATGAAAGACTCAAAAGTGATTGTGGCCATCAACAAAGATGAAGACGCACCTATCTTTCAAGTGGCTGATTACGGCCTAGTAGCCGACTTATTTGATGCAGTACCCGAGCTTATTGAAAAGCTATGACCCAAAAGCTGCCCGCTCATAAATGACTTCTGAGCGGGCAAACGTGACATAGTGGATAGTGGCGTTCATAATTGATAGAGCACATTATCCATCGGCTAGCCACGGCAACCTCAAGCCGGACTGATTCAGCACTGAGGTCCCCCAACGGCATTTTTAGTTGATTCTTGATAGTTGATCAAACCGTTTTCAGATGGCAGCCTATGCTCAGCTTCTTCACGCCCGTTTTAAAAATACAAAAAAATCGTCGCATCCTGCGTGAAACCGATGAACGCATGGCTAAGTACAGCCGACGCGGAATCATCAGTAATTTTGTTATTTTTGTTTTATGCATGGTAGTTGGCTCCTTTGCCGACAAGCAACCCGTCTTAGCCGTCGCCTTAACAGTGGGCCTACTGATCACTACGCTGCTTAGAGGCTACCTCTTAATCCGCTTTGACGCCCTTTACCCAAGAGCGCCTGGCAGATGGCGAACTCGGTACTTCTATGCCACATTACTCGGCGCCGCTTGGTGGGGTTTAATTGTCGCACTTGAAACAAGCATCGTTGGCATAACCGACGAAGGCCCCCTACTCTGGCTCTACACTATTGTCTTTTTTGCCATGACGGCAAACGCATTTGCACCGTATAAGCAGTTCTTAACAATCTACCAATCATTGGGGTTGGTCCCTGGCGCATTCTGTCTATTATTTACAGGCGAGATGATGGGTGTCATTTACGGTGTGGTCGTATTCTTTTTTATCTGGCTATTGCATCACCAGTCTGAACAAGCAGCGGATAACTATTGGGAGCGGCTAGAAGCAACAGACTCACTTGCCAGAAAAACTGAATCATTAGAAGAAGAAAAGCGCGATACACGTGCCACTGCACAACTTCATCGCGAATATATGCTGCTTCTCAAGAAAGGGCTCAAAGACCTCTTACCAGAAAGCAAGCTAACGGAAAATGATTTACCTGAAGCCCCCTCTGCCGAAGAGCAAATAGCAGCACAAAACATCAGTGAAAATAGAGTGTCCGCTGATGATGAAAGCCTGAAACAGCTTTATCACAATGTAGGTGATTTTTATCAGATACTGACAAAAGAAATCCACTTCACTCAAGTCATCTTCAACCCCGGCTCACTCATACAACATATTGTGACAACACATGCCCAAGCCGCTTATGACAGCCGAATGGATATCGAGCTATCCCTTACACCCAACCTGCCCCATGTCATCTTTGGCGATACTTCTAGGCTGACACAAATCCTTGATGCCATGCTCGATACCATGACAAGCCAATTATCCAAAGGCACATTACTGATCGACACCGATTACATTCAAGAAAGAGGGAAAACCGGCCAACTCCACATTGCCTGCATTCATCAAGCGCCCGAAAGCAAAAACCTCTTCCAGAGCAAAAAACCGAAAGAAATAGCGTTGAACCTGGATTTAGCATTGGCGATAGGTTTGGCAGAAGCCCAAGAGGGTGATTTAGACATCAGCTCCGGTAAAAACGAAACACAGCTCCAGTATCGGGCTAAATATGCTAACCGCATTGCCATTGAGCCTGAAACACACTCGGCCTTGCGCAAGTTTAATCAAGCGCGTGTCATGATTATTCATGAAAACCCACGCATATTGGATGCCAAACGGCAAGATTTCACTTTATTGGGTTGCGATGTTAAGACCGAAACTCAGTTCAAGAGAGCCATTCCTTTATTGAAGAGTGCCATCAAAGATAATGTACCTTTCACGGCGGTCGTTTTTCATATTCACGGCTCAACAAAAAGCAGCTTGGAATTCAGCCAAGCTTTATTAGCCGAAGCGGAGTGCAAATTAACCCATCAGATCATAATGGGATCAAGCAACCTAACACACGACTCAGATGTTGCCGAGTTGATTCAAAACCCCTATGTTCACTGGCTAAACAAGCCAGCCATTGCAAAAGATTTTTATCGTAGCCTATGGGATATACTGGGTAACCGGTATGAAGAAGAGCCAGAGCACAAGAAGGCTAACAATAAAGTTGCCGTCATCACACCAGAAGAAGCCGATGAACTGGCAAACTGCTTTACTTCCGCAGGCTTTCATTGCCAACAGTTTAATAACTTAAAAAGTCTTGAACTGGCAAAGGAGCAAGAAAAGGAAAAAGAAGGCTTCACGTATTTTATATTTGCTTATGCTGATGAGTTATTGATAGACAGTTATCAGCAGTTTCAAACAGATGAAATCAATGCAAGAATCATCGCTTATGATCAACCCGAGATGGCACTCAAACACCTTCAAGCCGGTGCAGATCAGTTTATTGCTGCAGGCACATCACCTGATGCGCTCATTCGCTTGATTCGCACACCATAATCCTCCTTTATTACGCTTGCTGTTTTTTCAAACAGCAAGCTGGCGCATTATCAATATCTCACCTACTCATAACGTATCGGCTTGACTTTTTAAAAGCCTTGCAATAACGTACTAGTTCATGAATACAAACAATCATCACGATCAACTTGTGGCATACCTGATGTCGGCTAACAATAGCGAGGCCATGTCAGAGATGCTCAGCGCACTACTTACCCCTAGCGAGCTACATTCAATTAGCATGCGGCTGGAAATCGCTCGCCTTTTAAAAGCCGGGGTAACACAGCGCGAAATTGCTAAGCAACTCGGTGTGGGCATTGCCACGGTCACACGGGGTTCAAGAGAGCTAAAGAGCGGCAAATTCAGGATTTAACATGATTCAACAACACACTATTCCGCGCAAAGCGCAATACATTAAGCTGACTCTCGATACGGACTTCTTTTCACTTTTTAAGCGTATTGAACAGCACTATGACACATGCTTCTTGCTGGAATCGCTGGGCGAAGAGAGTCACATGTCTCGCTATTCGATCATTGGGTTTGAGCCTAACAAACTGATCTGGGCTAAAGGCAATGTACTCTCAATACAAAATACAGCAGGCGATGTCACAGATTATCAAAGCGACAACCCCTACTCATTGCTGAGGGAATTAATTCCTCAAGATATTATCTCGCGAAAATACTCTGGCGGCCTAACAGGCTATTTAGGGTATGACGCAATGAATTACTTTGAGCCCGCTCTCGACATTCAATCTAGCGCATTATTTGAAGCCTTTAAATTCGGGCTATACGAAGACGGGCTGATGCTCGATAAAATGACAGGTGAAATCTCTTACTTTTACTACACTGAAAATCGCCTAGAGGACATCAACGCACTGATTCATAAAGAGGTGTCAAAAGCACCCGATGATGCCCTTCGCATAACAGCTTTAGGCGATACAATGACTAAAGCTCAACATGCTGATGCAGTAAATACTGTCAAAGAGCACATTATTGACGGGAAAATTTTTCAGTGTGAGGTGGGCTTTAAGAGTCAATTTAAAATTGAGGGCAATACCCTACCGTTTTATGAGGCACTTAGAGAAAGCAACCCCTCTCCGCAGATGTATTACCTAAAATTTGGCGAGCAAAAAGTCATCGGGGCGAGCCCGGAGTTACTCTTTCGCCTGCGACAGGGCGAAATGGAAACCTATCCACTCGCAGGCACCACTAAGCGTGGGCAAACGTCCGAAGAGGATCGTGAACTTGCTAAAAAACTACTCAATGACCCAAAAGAAATTGCTGAGCACAATATGCTGGTTGACCTGCATCGCAACGACATTGGGCGCGTTGCAAAATTTGGCACGGTAAAAGTTCGCAACTTAATGGATATTAAACGCTTTAGCCATGTACAACATATCTCCAGCGAAATTGTAGGCATCCTTTCTGATGAGCACGATATGTTTTCTGCCTTGGCCAGTAACTTCCCCGCAGGTACGCTCACTGGCGCACCGAAAATTGAAGCCATGAAAATCATTAATACATTAGAAAACGAAGGTCGCGGACCCTATGGCGGCGCTGTCGGACACTTTGGTTTTAATGGTGATTGCACATTTGCCATTCCTATTCGCACATTATTTATTAAGGGTAATGAGGCCTATGTTCAGACCTGTGGCGGCAATGTGTATGATTCCAATGCAGAAGATGAATACGAGGAAATTCAACGGAAACTCGCCGGCACCAACAAAGTACTTAAAATGTTTATGAGCCAAACAGGAGATGAAAAATGAAGGTCTTAATCATCGACAACTTTGACTCATTTACTTTCAACCTCTATCAATATATTGGCGAAATCCTCAGCGCCGAACAACATAAAAAAGCGCTGCCCCATTTTGACGTTATTGTTAAACGCAACAATGAACTGAGCGCTGAGCAAATAGCCAGTATGGATTTCGATCGCATTATTATTTCGCCTGGGCCAGGCTCACCCGATGACCCTCAGTATTTTGGTGTCTGCGCAGAAGTCATTGAAAAAATTGGACCTAACACACCGCTGCTGGGTGTGTGCCTAGGTATGCAAGGTATTGTGCATGTTTTTGGTGGTAATGTGGTTAAAGCCAATACGCCAATGCATGGTAAAACCAGCGCTATTACACATGACAGCTCTCCTTTATTTAGCGGTATTCCAAATGGCATTGAAATTATGCGTTACCACTCTTTAGTGGCCGAGCCTAATACACTACCGGAGTGCTTGACTGTCACATCAGAGGTAATCAATACGGACAACACAACCGAGATCATGGCGATACAGCACAAAGAATTCCCTATTTATGGCGTGCAATATCATCCCGAATCCTTCGCTAGCGAAGGCGGCAAAGAACTATTAAAAAACTTTTTATTCCTTCAAGCTTAAATTATGAGTAAAACACTCAGCAAAATACAAAAGAAAACAGACAGTAATATTTGTCGTGTACTGACTCAGGCTTGCGAAAACGAGTTGAAATTAGCTGACGGCTTTTTGTGGATTACACACCAAGCTGACTACAGCAATTTTCCGGCAAGCTTAATTGTGACATGCGTTTTTGACACAGATGCACAAAAAGAAACCGCAGAAAATAACCGAACACCCATTCAGCAAGTTATACAGCTCAAGCTCTTAAAGATTGGCGTTAAGTTAATTAACGCTACAATTCAAATTCGATTTGACAGTGAAGAAAGCTGCAATATAGCTGATGAAGGAGACTGGAAAAAAAGACTAGCACGTACAGAAGGGTTAGCGGCCAAAAAAAATCGGCGCAACTAATATAGCTTGCTATACAACTTGTTCTCATGCCCTAATCCATCGCTCCATATCAAGCACAAGCTATTCATAGAGAAATGGGTTAGAGCAATAAGACTTAAAATCAAGAAGCCGATGCAAAAGGGAGTGTGAAGCTAAACGTTGTGCCTTGATTCACACGGCTTTTTACCGATATATTACTTTGGTGTAAGTCAATGATTTTTTTGGTGATGGCCAAACCAATACCGCCATGAGCACTGTTGCCTCTGACACTATTACCTGCTTTAAAATGCGCATCAAAAATATGCGGAATATCTTCTTCTGGAATACCGATGCCCGTATCACTCACATCAATCCCGACAAAACGGCCAGCGGTTGATAACCTAATGGCAATTTTCCCATTCTCTGGAGTGTGGCGCAAAGCGTTTTCGATCAGATTGGTAAACGCACGTTCGAGCTTTTCGATATCGCCTTTGACTAAAATGCTGGGGTTATTAGGTTCGACATTGAGCTCTATGCCCTTTTGTTTGGCTTCGATAGCAAACTTTTGCAGTACATCATAAGCCAATTCGGCGACAGAGAATGATTCTCGATTAATGCGAACATTGCCTGAGTCAAGATGCGCCAATTCAAATAGTTGCTCAATAA